>NZ_JBFULZ010000175.1:0-8765 GCF_054049635.1 Cellulomonas sp. P5_C6
CGGCGTGACCGGCGAGGTCGGGACCATCACCGGGACCGACGGGAAGATGCAGGTCACGATCGACGGACGGCCGATCTACACCTTCGCCCAGGACACCGCGCCCGGCGACGTCAAGGGCCAGGGACTCAACAGCGTCTGGTACGTCATCGCACCCGACGGCACCGAGATCGACTCCGACTGACGCAGCCGGACGAGCCGGCGGCCGCGCACGGCCGCCGGCTCGTCAACCGTCGTCACCCGCCGACGTGCGTCTCGACGTTGAGGACGTTCCCGTCGGGGTCGGCGAACCAGACGGAGCGCATCGTGCCCCCCGTCAGGACGCCGTCTGCCCACGTGCCGAACTCGGCGGGGACGTCGAACGTCTGGAACGTCACGCCGGCGGCGCGCAACGCGTCGAGCTCGGCGTCGAACGCCGCCTCCGCCACCTGGAACGAGACACCGGTCGCCTTGTTGGTGCCGGCGAACGACGACGGGTACACCAGCAGACCGCCGTTGGACGTGCCGTAGATGACGCCCCCCTCGGGGACGTCCTCGACGCTCGCGAACCCGAGCKTCCCCTCGTAGAACGCGCGTGCCCGCTCGAAGTCCGTGACGGCGACGACGGGGATGGCGGCGTGGTCGGAGAGCATGAGGCCTCCTTCGCGGGCCAGCCGTCCATCGGCGGGCCGGCACCCCGACGCTAGAACGAGGCCGGACGGACGTCCAGGGCATCTGCACATCCGTGCACGACCTCACCCGTCACGTCCTACGGCCGGGATCCGTCACGATGATGACGACCCCCCGCCGAGAGGATCTGGCCGATGAGCGACGACGACTACCTGGCCCAGCGGTTCGAGGAGAACCGTGGCCGCCTGCGCGCGGTGGCGTACCGGATGCTCGGGTCGACCAGCGAGGCCGAGGACGCGGTGCAGGACGCGTGGCTGCGGCTCGACCGGGCCGACGCCGACGGCGTCGACAACCTCGCGGGGTGGCTCACCACGGTCGTCGCGCGCCTCTGCCTCGACCGGCTGCGCAGCCGGACCTCCCGCCGCGAGGACGTGCTCGACGTCGACGTCCCGCACCCGCGCGCCGGCGCCGAGACCGCCGTGGTCGACCCCGAGCACGAGGCCGTGCTGGCCGAGTCGGTGGGTCTGGCGATGCTCGTCGTCCTCGAGACCCTCACGCCCGCGGAGCGGCTCGCCTTCGTGCTGCACGACATGTTCGCGCTGCCCTTCGACGAGATCGCCCCGATCGTCGGCCGCTCCCCCGAGGCGACCCGCCAGCTGGCCAGTCGCGCCCGCCGGCGGGTGCAGGGCGCGCCCGTGACCCCCGAGACGGACCTGACCAAGCAGCGGGACGTGGTCGACGCGTTCCTGGCCGCGTCGCGAGGCGGCGACTTCGAGGCGCTGCTGGCCATGCTGGACCCGGACGTCGAGCTGAGGGTCGACGCCGTCATCGCGCGCTTCGACGCCGCCGACGCCTTCGGGGCGGACGCCGTGGCGCGCTACTTCTGCGGACGGGCCCACACGGCGGAGCTCGCGCTGCTCGGCGGCGCCGTCGGCGCGATGTGGGCGCCGGGCGGCATCCCACGGTCGGCCTTCGTGTTCACCGTCGTCGGCGACGTGGTCTCCGAGATCAGGCTCGTCATGGACCCGGAGGTCCTGCGGGAGCTGGACCCGGTCCCGCTGGGCTGGTGACCGCGTCGGGCTGCAGGCTCGTGACCGTGACCGTGGCGTCGCCGGACAGGACGACCCGGTCGAGCGGCGTCGCCGGGAACACCAGGTCGGTGACCACCACGGTCCCCTGCGCCGCGACCACCTCGACCGAGCACCGGTCCACCAGCACGGTCAGGGCCAGGACCCCGTCGACGAGCTCCACGTCGGCGGTCTCCACGGACGCGAACGTCGGCGCCGGCAACGACCCCGAGGCCCGCCGGTCGAGCGACAGCACCCCGTCGGCCCAGCCGAGCGCCACGACCTCGCCCGTCGCGGACCGCAGCTCCAGCCGGAACGGGCCGGCCCCGGGCCGGGCGTCGACGTCGAGCAGGTGGGCCCCCGGTCCGAGGGCGACGACCGGCCCGCGCGACCTCGGGGCCCGCGTGGCGCCCGGGAGGTCGACCAGCCGCTGGACCAGCCGCACCGCGCCTCCGACGGTCGCCAGGCTCAGCTCGCGGGGGAACGTCATGGCTCCCCGCCAGGATCCCGTGGGCGTGTCGCGGGCGTACTCCCAGCTGCTCATCCAGGCCACGAGCAGGCGTCGACCGTCGGCGACCCCGTGGAACGTGACGCCGGCGTAGCAGTCGCGCCCGTGGTCGAGCCAGGCGGTCGGACGTCCGTCCGCGCGGAACGTGACGCCGTCGAACTCGCCGACGACGTACTGCGTCCCCGACCCTCCGCCGCGCGCTCCGGACGACACGCTGACCAGCAGGACCCACCGGGTGGTCGCGGGGTCCCCGTCCACGGGGAGCTCGAACAGGTCGGGGCACTCCCACAGCCCGTCGACCGCGTTCGCCGGGCCGAACGTGCTCACGTGCTCCCACGCGACCAGATCGTCGGAGCGATGGATCAGCACCTGGCGGTCCGCCGCCTCGACGGTGACCATCACCCACGAGTCCCCGTACCGGAACACCTTCGGGTCGCGGAAGTCCTGCGAACCCGGGCGCTCGAGCACCGGGTTCCGCGCGTCCTTGGTCCACGTCAGCCCCCCGTCGGCGCTGTGTGCCAGCGACTGGGCCTCCCGGCCGCCGTGCCGGTCCGCGTCCCGGAACTCGCTGGTGTAGATCGCCACCAGCGACCCGGGCCGGTCGACGACGACGCAGCCCGAGAACACCTGCTCCCGCTCGTCGCACGGGATCGCCAGGGGCTGCCGGGTCCACCGGACCAGGTCCGGCGACGTCGCGTGCCCCCAGGAGACGGCCCCGGGACCCAGGGACCCGGAGTCGTGCTGGAAGTACAGGTGGAACAGCCCGTCCACCTGCACCAGCCCGTTCGGGTCGTTCATCCAGCCCCGCTCCGGGGTGAAGTGCACCAGGGGCCTCAGGTCGTCCACCGTCCCACGATGCCCTGCCGGGACTATCCGCCGCCCCTCGAGGGGAGCACGATCGACGGGTGAGCACCGACGCGCACGCGGCCGACCGGCCACAGTGGGGGCTGGCCGCACTCGGAGCCGTGGGGCTCGCGGTGGCGGCGGCGCTCGCGGCCTACTCGAAGGTCCACCCCGGCAACGGTGCCGCGCTGACGACGCTCGGCTTCAGCGGCATGCTGCAGATGAAGGCGTGGCTCACCACCGCCGCGACCGCGCTCGTCGTCGTGCAGGTGCTCTCGGCCCTCGCGATGTGGGGCCGGCTCCCGGGCGTCACGACGGCCGCGCCGTGGGTGACCGGCCTGCACCGCTGGACGGGGACGGTCGCCTTCCTGCTCACGATGCCCGTCGTCTTCCACTGCGTGTGGTCGCTCGGGTTCGCGGACACCTCGACCCGCGTCCTGGTGCACTGCGTGGCCGGGTGCGTGTTCTACGGGGTGTTCGCCGCGAAGATGCTGGCCCTGCGACTGCGGGGGCTGCCGCCGGTCGTGGTCCCCCTGCTCGGCGGCCTGCTCGCGGGCGTGCTCGTCGTGCTCTGGTTCAGCTCCGCGTTCTGGTTCTTCGGCCAGTCCGGGTACGCGAGCTACTGACGTGGCCGCCGCTCCCGACGTCAGCCGCCGCTCGGTCATCGAGGGCGCGGGGGTCGCGCTCGTCGCCGGTGCCGCGGGCTACGCGGCGTTCGTCGCCTTCGGACCCGCCCCCGGGAGCACCCAGCCCACCGGCGCCGGCTACCCCGCCGGCGGCGCCGGCTCCGGGACGGGCGCGGGACCGCTGGCCGCCGTCGACGACGTCCCGGACGGCGGCGGGCTGGTGCTCACGGACGAGAAGGTCGTGCTGACCCGCGACGGGTCGGCGGTGCACTGCTTCACCGCGGTCTGCACCCACCAGGGCTGCCTCGTCGGGAGCGTCAGCGGCGGCGAGATCCATTGCCCGTGCCACGGCAGCACCTTCGACGCCACGACGGGTGCCGTGGTGCAGGGACCGGCCACGGCACCGCTGGCGGCCGTGGCCGTCGAGGTCACCGACCAGGGCGAGGTGGTCCGCGCATGAGGCCGTTCTGGCACAGGCTCCCGACGCTGCTGTGGGTCGCAGGAGCCGCGGCCACCGCCGGCGCTCTCCTCGCTGCACTGCGGGGCTGATCAGGCCGTACGCGCACTCGGTGGACCCCCCTGTCCGGTATCCGAATTCGCCTGATACGTTCCGGAGGAATGGGCACGTCAACAGCGGCGATGCATCCGCGCGGTGCCCGAGGAGAGGAACAGCCCATGACGGAGGACCTGGCCGAGCTCGAGGAGACCGGCCCCATCGACTACCTGGTGGTGGCGTTCCCGAACGCCAAGCTCACCGGCGAGGCGTTCCCCAAGCTGGTCGACCTGGTGGACCGCGGGATCATCCGCATCCTCGACCTGGTCTTCATCCAGAAGGGCGAGGACGGATCGGTCGTCGCGCTCGACCTGAAGCAGCTGGCGGACGGCGGCATCGACCTCACGATCTTCGAGGGGGTGTCCTCGGGCCTGCTCGGAGACGACGACCTCGCCGAGGCGGCGAACGCCCTCGAGCCCGGCGACGCCGCCGGGGTGCTCGTGTACGAGAACGTCTGGGCGGCACCGTTCGCGGTCGCCCTGCGCCGCACCGGTGGACAGCTCGTCGCCAGCGGACGCATCCCGGTGCAGGCGATCATCGCCGCGCTGGACGCCACCGAGCCGGTCGGATGACCCGGCACCGTCGCCTGTCGAGAAGGAGCAACAGATGCCAGGACTGATCCGCGCGGTGGGCCGTACGGCCGTCGTCGCCGGTACCGCCACCGCCGTGTCCAACCGGGTCTCGCGCCGTCAGGCGGGTCGGTGGGCCGCACAGGAGCCGGCCGCCCCGGAGCCGCAGTACGCGCCGCCCCCGCCCCCGCAGTACGCACCGCCGCCGCAGCCGGTCTACGTCGCTGCTCCCCCGCCGCCGGCCGAGGACATGGACGCCAAGCTCGCGCAGCTCACGCAGCTCGGTGCCTTGCGGGACGCCGGAGTGCTGAGTGACGCCGAGTTCGAGGTCCAGAAGAGCCGGATCCTGTCGAGCTGACGACGGACGACGACGCCTGACCCTCCGGGACAGCCCGGAGGGTCAGGCGTTCGTCACGCGAGGGCCTTGGCCTTCAGCGCGGCGTACTCGTCGGCGTCGATGGCGCCGGAGTCGAGCAGCGCCTTCGCGTCGGCGATGTGCTCGGCCGGGGACTTTCCGACCGCGACCTGCTTGATGTACGCGTCCGTGTCCTGCTTCGCCTTGACCGCCGCGTCGCGGCCCCGGTCCGCCATGCCCTGGCCGCGGGCGATCAGGTAGATCAGCGCGATGAGGTACGGCAGGAACACCAGGCCGATGATCCACAGCGCCTTCGCCCAGCCGCCGAGCTCACGGTCCCGGAACAGGTCACTGATGATCTGGAAGAGGATCACCAGGTAGACGAAGAACAGGAACCACCAGATCATCAACCAGAGCCACTGCCCGAACGTGTTCATGTCGCCTTCTCTCGCGTAGCCGTCACGTGGGACGAACGTTAGCGACACATCGGACCGTTCGGGCGCAGGTTCTCAGGCGATCCCAAGGTGCGTCCCCGGACCATGGGCGCGTGACGACGAGCGAGCCCACCGCCACCCGACCACGCAGCGTCCTGGGGCAGGCAGCCAGCAAGGTGCCCGAGGTGACCGCGATCTTCTGGGTCACCAAGGCGCTGACGACCGCGATGGGCGAGTCGAGCTCCGACTACCTGGTGCGCGCGATGCCCCCGGAGATCGCCGTGCTGCTGGGGGCGGTGGCTCTCGCGGTCGCGCTGGTGATCCAGCTCCGCGCCGCCGAGTACGTGCCGTGGCGGTACTGGCTCGCCGTCGCGATGGTCGGCGTCTTCGGCACGATGGCCGCGGACGTGGTCCACGTCGGGCTCGGCGTGCCGTACCTCGTCTCGACCGTCGGGTTCGCGATCGCGCTGGCCGCGGTCTTCGTCCTCTGGTACGCCAGCGAGCACACCCTCTCGATCCACAGCATCCGGACCCGGCGCCGCGAGCTCTTCTACTGGGCGACCGTGATGGCGACCTTCGCCCTGGGCACCGCGGCGGGCGACATGCTGGCCGTGACCCTGCACCTTGGCTACCTCGCGGCCGGTCTGGTCTTCTCTGCGCTGCTGCTGATCCCGGCGATCGGGTACCGGTGGTTCGGGCTCAACGCGATCGTGGCGTTCTGGTTCGCCTACGTGCTGACCCGGCCGGTGGGCGCGTCGTTCGCGGACTGGTTCGGCGTCTCCCCCGAGCGCGGTGGCCTCGGCCTGGGGTCGGGACCGGTGGCGCTCGTCCTGGCGCTGGCGATCGCCGCGCTGGTCGCACGCATGAGCTGGACCCGGAGGGCCGGCCGCTAGCGTGGATCCCATGCACCGGCCCCGGCACCTCTCGGTCCGGGCCCGCTCCGCGCTCGCTGCGTCGGGGGCCGTCGCGGTCGCGCTCGTCCTGGCCGCGCTCGGGCTGCTGGTCGTCCTGCACGACTCGGTCGAGCGCAACGCCGTCGCCGCGGCCACCACCCGCGCGCACGACGTCGCGGCCGAGCTCACCACCGACGGGCAGGTCACGTCCGGCATCAACCTCGCGCCCGGTCCGGGCGACGTCGCGCACGTCCAGATCCTCGACGGCACGACCGTCGTGGCGGCGAGCCCGGCGGTCGGGGGCGCGGCTCCCCTCGCGTCGGCGCCGGCGGTCCCCGGCACGGCGGTCCAGGTGCCCGCGGACTCCGACGGTCCCGGCGACGGCCCGTTCGTCACGGTGCTCCTGGGCGTCGACGGGGTCGAGGGAGCCGACGCCGTCCTGGTGCAGCAGTCGTACGCGGAGGGCGCCGAGACGATCGTCGACGTCGCGCAGGCGCTGCTCCTCGCGGTGCCGGCCCTCGTCCTCGTGGTGGGGGCGCTGACCTACGTGCTCACGGGTCGGGCGCTGCGCCCGGTCGAGGAGATCCGCCGCCGCACCGCGCAGATCAGCGACGCGGACGTGAGCACCCGCATCGAGGTCCCGTCGACCGGTGACGAGGTCGCCCGGCTCGCCGTGACGCTCAACGGGATGCTCGACCGACTGCACGCCGCGCACCAGGCCCAGGTCCGGTTCGTCGCGGACGCCAGCCACGAGCTGCGAAGCCCGCTCGCGGCCGTGCGCGCCGAGCTGGACGTCGCGGAGCGGCACCCCGAGTCCGCGGACTGGCCGCGGACCGCGCACCTCGTCCGCGCGGCCGGCGAGCGGATGCAGCAGCTCGTCGACGACCTGCTCGTGCTCACCCGGACCGCCGAGGGCGGCGGACCGAGCCGTGACCAGGACGTCGACCTCGACGACGTCGTCGAGGGGGTCGGCTTCGGCCTGCGGCCGCCGGTCTCGGTGGCGGTCGAGGTGGTGACGGCACCGGCCCGCGTGCACGGCGACCCCCGGGACCTGGAGCGGGTCGTGCAGAACCTCGCCGACAACGCACTCCGGCACGCGGCCGGCCGCGTCCGGCTGTCGGTCGGGGCGGCCGCCGGGACCGCCGAGGTGCGGGTCGACGACGACGGACCAGGGGTGCCGCTCGGGTCCCGCGAGCTGGTGTTCGACCGGTTCGCCCGGCTCGACGAGGGTCGCGACCGAGCGGCCGGCGGCTCGGGCCTCGGCCTCGCGATCGTCCGCGGGATCGTGACTGCGCACGGCGGGACCGTGGTGGTCGACGACTCCTCGCTCGGCGGCGCGTCGTTCGTCGTCCGGCTGCCGCTCGCCGAGGAGCCTCAGGTGCCGTCGACGGACATCCGGTAGCCCATCCCGCGCACTGTCACGATGGACCGGCACCCGAACGGGGTGTCGACCTTGCGGCGCAGGTAGCTGATGTAGACCTCGACCACGTTCGGGTCCCCGTCGAACGCCGAGTCCCAGACGTTCTCCAGGATCTCGCGCTTGGTGACGACGTCGCCGCCGCGCCGGAGCAGCAGCTCGAGCACCCCGTACTCGCGGGGCGTGAGGGTGATCTCGACCCCGCCACGCGCCACCCGGCGCCGGGCCGGCTCGAGGCGCAGGTCGSCGGCGGTGAGCACCACGGGCCGCTCCGGTGCGCCCCGCCGGACCAGCGCGCGCAGGCGGGCGAGCAGCACGTCGAACGAGAACGGCTTGGGCAGGAAGTCGTCGGCACCCCGGTCGAACAGGCTGACCTGCACGTCGTCGCCGTCGCGCGCGGTGAGCACCAGCACCGGCGTCCAGACGCCGCGCTCGCGCAGGCCGACCAGCACGTCACGACCGCTGAGCCCGGGCAGCATGAGGTCGAGCACGATGGCGTCGTACGCAGTCTCGGTGGCAGCCCACAGGCCGTCGACCCCGTCGTGCATGACGTCGACGGCGATGCCCTCGCCCTCGAGCCCGCGGCGGACGGCGTCGGCCAGCTGCGCCTCGTCCTCGACCACCAGCACCTTCACGCGGTCTCCTCGGCTCAGTCGTTCCTCAGCATCGCTGACTGACGCTACGGGCATGGGGTCGACAACCGCGACATCCGTCGCGACCGCGCGCTCTGCACGTCACCCGGCGGCCGCGGGGCGCACGGTGCCCAGACGACGGGCCAGGAGCTGGGCCGTCACCACGGCGGCGACCGACTCGGCGGCGAGCAGGCCCACGAGCACGAGCAGCTGGACCTGCGCGGCCGCGGCCGGGCTCGCGCCGCCCAGCAGGAGCCCGACG
>NZ_JBFULZ010000176.1:0-8725 GCF_054049635.1 Cellulomonas sp. P5_C6
CCTCGGCCGGGCCAGCCAGGCGGCCCAGGTCGTCGACCAGGGCCGACGTCTCCAGGTCGACCCGGACGCCGCTCGCGCGGGCGAGCCGGCCCGCGTCCCGCAGCAGCCCGTCCGACACGTCGAGCATCGCCGTGGCGCCCGCCCGGGCGGCGGCCGGACCGGCGGCGAGCGGGGAGACCGGGCGCAGGAACGACCCGACGAGCTCGGGGTCCAGGTCGGTCCGCCCCGCCTCGAGCAGCGCGAGGCCCGCGGCGGACCACCCGATCACGCCGGCGTGCGCGACGACGTCCCCGGGCTGGGCGCCTGAGCGCAGCACCGGCGCACGCCCCTCGAGGTCGCCGTGCGCGGTGACGGCCACGACGACGAGCGGGCCGCCGGACAGGTCGCCGCCGACCACGCCGACCCGCAGGGGCTCGCACTCCGCGGCGAGCCCGCGCGCGAGGCCCTCCACCCACGAGACGGGCAGGTCGCCCGGGATCACCAGCGCGACGACGATCCCCGTCGGTCGGGCACCCATCGCGGCGACGTCGGCGAGGTTCTGCACGGCCGCCCGGCGCCCGACGTCGTCTCCCGACGACCACGAGCGCCGGAAGTGCCGGTCCTCGACCAGGACGTCCGTGGTCACCACGACCCGGCCGTCGGGCGCGGCCAGGACGGCGGCGTCGTCCCCGGGCGGCACGAGCGTGTCGGCCCCCGCGGGAAGCAGCGGGAAGATGCGGGCGAGCAGCGCCTCCTCGGACAGCTCGGAGACGAGCGGGCGGTCGGTCGGGGTGTCGCCGGTCACCCGGACACGGTAGAGGTTCGGCGCCCTGCTCGGGTTACCGTGACCGGGTGCCCCTGCTGCCCCCGAGCCGACGCCTGCCCGCCGCCGCCTCGGTGCTCGGGCTGACGCTCCTCGCCGGCTGTGCGAGCACCGTCCCGGCGCAGGTGGCCCCGCACGCGACGGACCCCGTGTGCGCGTCCGTGGTGCTGGCCATGCCCGACTCGCTGGGCGAGGGCCTCCCCCAGCGGGACACGACGGCGCAGGCGACGACGGCGTGGGGGGACCCGGCGACCCCGATCGTGCTGCGCTGCGGCGTCGAGCCCCTGGGGCCGACGACGGACCACTGCCAGACCGTCGAGACCCCCGGCGGCCCCAGCATCGACTGGGTGGTCGTCGAGGGTGACGACGGCGACTGGACGTTCACCACCTACGGCCGCGAGCCCGCGGTCGAGCTGCACATCCCGGCCGCCGTCGCGACGGCGCGCTCGACGTCCTTCGTGGACCAGCTGGGACCCGCGGTGGCCATGACCGAGCAGGTCAGGACCTGCCTGTAGGGCAGCCCGCCCGTCAGCGCCCGTACTGCGCCGCGACCGGGCAGTCGAACGCCGCACGGTCCGCCAGGCCGACGCGGTTGAGGTAGTCGACGACGATCTTGTACGACCGGAAGAACCCGACCTCGGTGTACTTGACGTCGAGCTTCTCGCAGTAGTCCCGGACGACCGGCTGCACGTGCTTGAGGTTCGGGCGCGGCATGCTGGGGAAGAGGTGGTGCTCGACCTGGTAGTTGAGCCCGCCCATCATGAAGTCGACGGCCAGCCCGCCCCGGATGTTCCGCGACGTCAGCACCTGCCGACGCAGGAAGTCGACCTTGAGCCCGGCGGGGATGATCGGCATGCCCTTGTGGTTGGGGGCGAACGACCCGCCCAGCAGCACGCCGAACAGGGCCATCTGCACCCCGATGAACGCCGCGGCCTTGCCGGGAGGCAGCAGCCAGAACAGCAGCCCGACGTACACCACCAGACGCGTCAGGACGATCGGCGCCTCGACCCACCGGTGCGGCACGGTCCCCTTGGCCAGCAGCAGCCGGACGCTCGACAGGTGCAGGCTCATGCCCTCGAGCGTGAGCAGCGGGAAGAAGAACCAGCCCTGGTTGCGGCCGAACCAGGCGCGCCAGCCGCTGCGCGTCTCGAGCGCGTCCTGGGTCCAGACGACGACGCCGGGCGCGATGTCCGGGTCCGCCCCCACCTGGTTGGGCGAGGCGTGGTGCCGGTTGTGCTTGTTGCGCCACCACGTGTGGCTCAGGCCGACGAACCCGCCGGCCAGGATGCGGGACGTCCAGTCGTTCCAGGGCCCGGACTTGAAGATCTGGCGGTGCGCGCTGTCGTGCCCGAGGAAGGCGATCTGCGTGAGCACGATCGCGAGCACGGCGGCGACGGCCAGCTGCCACCACGAGTTGCCGATGAGGACGACGGCCACCCACACGCCGGCGAACGCCAGCACGGCGGCGACGAGGCGCGTCCAGTAGTAGACGTAGCGGCGGCCCAGGAGGCCCGACTCGCGGACGTAGGCGGCYAGGGCCGAGTAGTCCTGCGTGGTGGCGGCACGCGCCGGAATGGGTGCCCCGGGCGACACAGTGGCGCTCATGCGCTCGCCTCGCGGGTAGTTTCTGCCTGCGGGACGAGCATGGAGTTCACCAGCGATCTACGTGAGCCGACGCTGCCTGCCGGCCGTGCGGCACACCCCGTTCCGGGGTGCGGAGGGGCGCGGAGCGTCCCGACGGTGATGGGGGGACGACCACCGCGGACGACGTCGTTGTCGGTCGCGGTCCACCACGAATGCCCTGAGGGTAGCCTGGCGCGCTGAATTTGGGCGTACGCCCACGCCCCCTGCCGACGTACATCGAGGGAGCGTTCACCGCAGGCCGGTCGGACGCGCGAGCGCGAGCCGCAGCAGCTCGTCCACGAGCTCGGCGTAGCCGACCCCGGACGCCTCCCAGAGGCGCGGGTACATGGAGTACGGCGTGAAGCCGGGCATCGTGTTGATCTCGTTGACCACCACGCCGCCGTCCGGGGTGACGAAGACGTCCACCCGCGCGAGCCCCTCGCACCCGACCGCCTCGAACGTCCGCACCGCGGCGTCCTGCACGGCCGCGACGATGCCCTCGGGCAGGTCCGCGGGGCAGGACAGCGTCACGCCGGCCTCGTCGAGGTACTTGGCCTCGAAGTCGTAGAACGCGTGCCGGGGGTCGACCACCAGGATCTCGCCCGGCAGCGACGCACGCGCCCGGTCCCCGTCGTGCCCGCCGAGCACGCCGCACTCGATCTCGCGCCCGACGATCGCGGCCTCGACGATGACCTTCGGGTCGTGCTCGGCCGCCGCGCGGATGGACGCCGGCAGGTCCGCGAGGTCGGTGACCCGCGAGATGCCCAGGCTGGATCCCGCGCGCGCGGGCTTGACGAACATCGGCAGCCCGAGCTCGGCGAGCCGCGCCGCCACCCCCTCGGGGTCGCGGTCGAGCTCACCGGGCTGGACCACCCGGAACGGCCCGACCGGCAGCCCGTGACCCGCCAGCACCAGCTTCATCATGTGCTTGTCCATGCCGACCGCCGAGGCGAGCACCCCGGCGCCGACGTAGCGCACGTCGGCCAGCTCGAGCAGCCCCTGCAGCGTGCCGTCCTCGCCGAACGGACCGTGCAGCAGCGGGAAGACGACGTCGACCTCGCCGAGCACGCGGGGCAGGTGGCCCGGCTCGAGCACCTGCACGTCGCGGTCGTCGACGGCCTGCGGCAGCAGCACGTGCGCGGCGGTGTCCTCGACCTGCGGCAGGCGTCCGTCGACGATGGCCCAGCGGTCGGGATCGTCGTCCGCCAGCACCCAGCGGCCCGCGGGCGTGATGCCGACGGCCAGCACGTCGTAGCGGTCGCGGTCGATCGCGCGCAGCACGCCGCCCGCCGTGGCGCAGCTGATCGCGTGCTCGCCGGAGCGGCCACCGAACAGGACCATCACGCGAGGGCGGCGACCGACCTCGGGGGTCGGCGCGGCGGTGTGGTCGTGGCCCGAGGGCTGGGAGGTGGCGTCCATCGCGCCCGACCCTACCTGGCGGCGGGGCCTCGGCCCGGCACGTCCGGGTCGTCGTCGGGACATCCGTGGGGCTGCCCACGGACCGCCCGGTGGGCGACCACCGCAGCACCCGACGGATATTCTGCGGCGGTGACCTCCGAGAGCACCGACGACCTCTCCCCCGCGACGCTCGTCGTGTCCGCCGGGCGGCCCCCGCGCGCCCAGGGCGCCGCGGTGAACCCGCCCGTCGTCCTTTCCTCGACGTTCGTCTCCCAGGGCGTCCCCGGCCCGGGCGAGCTGCTCTACGGCCGCATGGACGCCGACGCGTGGCACCCGTTCGAGCAGGCGCTCGGCACGCTCGAGGGGTCGGCGCACCCCGCGCTGGTGTTCGGGTCGGGCATGGCGGCCATCGCCGCAGCCCTCTCCCTGGTGCCCCCCGGCGGCCGGCTCGTGCTGCCGCGCCACTCCTACCAGGTCACCCTCGGGTACGCCCACGACCTGCAGGAGCGCCTCGGCGTCGACGTCGAGCTGGTGGACATCGACGACACCGACGCCGTKCTCGCCGCGCTGCGGCTCCCCACGTCGATGCTCTGGGTCGAGACGCCGACCAACCCCATGCTCGAGGTCGCGGACCTCCCGGTGCTGGTCGAGGCCGCGCACGCGGCGGGCGCGCTGGTGGGCGTCGACAACACGTTCGCGACGCCCCTGGTGCAGCGGCCGTTCGAGCACGGCGCGGACGTCGTCGTGCACTCGGTGACCAAGTACCTGGCCGGCCACACGGACGTCGTGCTCGGCGCCGCCCTGGCCGACGACGACGACCTGCACGCCCGGCTCCACGCGTACCGCACCCTGCACGGGTCGATCGCCGGACCGTTCGAGGTCTGGCTCGCGCTGCGCGGCCTGCGCACCCTGTCGCTGCGCGTGGAGCGCGCGCAGGCCAACGCCGCCGAGCTGGCGCGCCGGCTCAGCGAGCACCCGGCCGTCGCCGAGGTCCGGCACCCGAGCCTGCCCACCGACCCGGGCCACGAGCGCGCGGCGCGGCTGATGGACGGCTTCGGCGCGATCATCGGCCTGCGGCCCGTCGGCGGACCCGAGGCCGCCGACGCGGTGGTCGCGGCGCTGCGGCTGTGGGTGCCGGCGACCAGCCTCGGCGGGGTGGAGTCGAGCCTCGAGCGCCGCCGCCGGTTCGCCACCGAGTCGGTCACCGTCCCCGAGGACCTGCTGCGGATGTCGGTCGGCATCGAGGACGTCGAGGACCTCTGGCGCGACCTCGACCAGGCGCTGACCCGGTCGAGAGGGACCCTCTAGACCCCCTCGGCCTTGTGCGGCCGGGCGAGCAGCAGGGAGGCGAGCTGGTCGACCGGCAGCCCCTCGTGGAGCACCTTGACCACGGCGGACGTGATCGGCATCTCGACGCCCAGGGTCGTCGCCAGCTCCAGCACGGAGCGGCTCGACTTGACGCCCTCGGCCGTGCCCCCGGTCGCGGCGATCGCCTCGTCCAGGGTCATGCCGCGGCCGATGTGCCCGCCCAGCGTGTGGTTGCGTGAGTCGGGCGACGCGCAGGTCGCCATGAGGTCTCCCAGGCCCGCAAGGCCCGGGAACGTGTCGGCGTCGGCGCCGAGCGCCAGGCCCAGCCGCGTGATCTCGACCAGGCCGCGGGTGATGACCGTGGCCATCGTGTTGTAGCCCAGGCCGCGGCCCTGGGAGATGCCGACGGCGAGCGCGATGACGTTCTTCACGGCGCCGCAGAGCTCCACGCCGACGACGTCGTCGTTCGTGTACGGGCGGAAGTAGGCGGATGCGCACGCGCGGGCCACCAGCTGCGCGGTCGCCTCGTCGGTCGAGGCCACCACGGTCGCGGTCGGCTGCCGGTGCGCGATCTCCAGGGCCAGGTTGGGGCCCGAGACCACGGCGACGCGGCCCGCCGGGATGCCGAGGGACTCCGCGACGACCTCGCTCATGCGGCGGTCGGTCGACAGCTCGACGCCCTTCATCAGGGAGACGGCGACGGCGTGCGGGGCGACGGCGTCGGCCAGCGGGGTGAGGGTCGCTCGGGCGCTCTGCGACGGGATGGCGACCGCGACGATGTCGGCGCCCGCCAGCGCGGCCCGGACGTCGTGCGTCGCCGTGACCCGCGCCGGGAGCGCGACACCCGGCAGGTACGCCTCGTTGCGGTGCTCGTCGGCGATCTGCCGGCAGACCGCCTCGTCGCGACCCCAGACCGTGACGTCGCAGCCCGCGTCGGCCATGACGGCCGCGAACGTGGTGCCCCACGCGCCGGCGCCCAGCACGGCGGCGCGCAACCGGGGAGCGCCGGGGACTGCGGGCCGCTCCTCGGCCACCTGGTCCGCCGTCACGGCAGCTCGGGGTGGGTCGCGTGGTCGCCGCCGACCCTCTTCTCGCCCGGCGCGGGCGGCTTGCGCATGTCGTACCGGACCGTCGGCGGCTCCTCGCCGCGGATCTCCTGCAGCTGCGCGGTGATCGCCGCCATGACGCGCTCGGTGGCCTCGCGCAGCGTCTTGGTGTCCTGCGGGCGGTCGTACAGGTCGTCGAGGTACACCGGCGGGCCCGCCACGACCGTCACCATCTTGCGCGGGATGGGCCTGAGCAGCTTCCCGTAGCGGGGCAGCAGCGTCTGCGCGCCCCACTGCGCCACCGGGACGACCGGTGCCCGGGTGCTGAGCGCCAGGCGGGCGATGCCCGTCTTGCCGACCATCGGCCACAGGTCCGGGTCGCGCGTCAGGGTCCCCTCCGGGAAGACCGCGACCGCGTCGCCGGCCTCGATCGCCGCGATCCCCGCGTTGAGCGAGTCCCCGGCCGACGTCGTGTTCCGGTACACCGGGATCTGCCCGGTCGCGCGCAGGACCCCGCCGAGCACGGGCACCTTGAACAGCGGCGCCTTGGCCAGGATCTTCGGGGCGTACCCGTTGTCCCACAGGAAGTGCGCGAACGTCAGCGGATCGATGTTCGTCATGTGGTTCGACGCGACGATGAACCCACCCTCGGTCGGGAGGTTCTCGGTGCCGCTCCAGTCGCGGCGCGTCATGGCGAGCATCAGGGGACGCACGATGCGCGCGACGTTGCGGTAGGCGCGATTGGATCTGGCCGGCGGATGCACGGGAGCAGATGCTACCGGGCGGCCGGCGCGGACCGGACGCTCACGCCCGCGTGAGCTCGCGGCTGAACTCGGCGCCGAGGGCCTCGAGCTTCTGCGTGAACCGCTCGTAGCCGCGGTCGATCAGGCTGATCCCCCGCACGGACGAGGTGCCCTTGGCCGTCAGGGCGGCGATGAGATGGCTGAACCCGCCGCGCAGGTCCGGCACCTCGATGTCGGCCGCGGACAACGGCGTCGGCCCGGAGATGACCGCCGAGTGGTAGAAGTTGCGCTGCCCGAACCGGCACGGCCGGCCCCCCAGGCACTCCTTGTAGACCTGGATCGTCGCGCCCATGCCGACCAGCGCGTCCGCGAAGCCGAAGCGGTTCTCGTAGACGGTCTCGTGCACGATCGACAGGCCCTTGGCCTGCGTGAGCGCGACGACCAGCGGCTGCTGCCAGTCCGTCATGAACCCCGGGTGCACGTCCGTCTCGAGCGTGATCGAGCGCAGGTCGCCGCCGGGGTGGAAGAACCGGATGCCGTCGTCGTCGATGGCGAACTCGCCGCCCACCTTGCGGAACGTGTTGAGGAACGTCGTCATCTCGGGCTGCGTGGCGCCGCGGACGAAGATGTCGCCGCCCGTCGCCAGCGCCGCCGAGGCCCAGGACGCCGCCTCGATGCGGTCCGACAGCGCCGTGTGCCGGAACCCGACCAGCCGGTCGACGCCCTCGATCCGGATCACCCGGTCGGTGTCGACGGAGATCATCGCGCCCATCTTCTGCAGCACGTTGATGAGATCCATGATCTCGGGCTCGATCGCCGCGTTGGACAGCTCGGTGATGCCCTCGGCGCGGACCGCGGTGAGCAGCAGCTGCTCGGTGGCCCCGACGCTGGGGTACGGCAGCGCGATCTTGGTGCCCTGGAGGCGCCGCGGCGCGCGGATGTGGATGCCGTTGTCGGTCTTCTCCACGACCGCGCCGAACTGCCGCAGGATGTCGAGGTGGTAGTTGATCGGCCGGTCGCCGATCCTGCAGCCGCCGAGGTCGGGGATGAACGCCTCGCCCAGCCGGTGCAGCAGCGGGCCGCAGAACAGGATCGGGATGCGGCTCGAGCCCGCGTGCGTGTCGATGTCCGCGACGTGGGCCGACTCGACGTCCGTCGGGTCGAGGTGCAGGACCCCGGCCTCGGCGTCCGCGTCGACCTTGACCCCGTGGAGCTCGAGCAGGCCCGTCACCACGGCGACGTCGCGGATCTGCGGCACGTTGCGCAGCACGCTGGGCGTCTCCCCCAGCAGCGCCGCGACCATCGCCTTGGAGACGAAGTTCTTGGCGCCGCGCACGGTGATCTCGCCCGAGAGGGGGTTGCCACCGTTGACGTACAGCAGATCCGTCATGGAAAGGTCGGTCATCGAACCATCGTCTCCCACGCGCTGGGGTGCTCCCGACCGTCCGGGCTCCGGCGCGCCGAGGCCGTGCGGAACCTTCACACGGTCCGCCGTCGGGATTACTTCTTCTTGGTGTGGCCCTTGCCGGACTTCTTCTTGGCTGCGGCCTTCGCCTTGGCCTTCTTGGCGTCGGCCCGCTTCTTCGCGTCGGCCTTCTTCGCGGCGTCGGCCCGCTTCTTGACGTCGGCCTTCTTCGCCTCGGCCTTCGCCTTGGCCTTCGGTGTGGCCTTCGTCTTCGCCGACGCCTTGGTCGTGGCCTTCGGCTTCACGGCCGTCGACGGAGCCGCGGCGGGGGCGGGGGCTGTGGGCGCGGGCGCCTCTGCCGCGGCGAGGCCCTGCAGCGAGCCCAGGTCCGCGATGGCGC
>NZ_JBFULZ010000177.1:0-8670 GCF_054049635.1 Cellulomonas sp. P5_C6
TTGTCGCGAAGCCTTTCAAACACATCCTGGTCGATCGTCTTGAGCCCATTCTCCCGAATGTACTTCGCCACATATGCAGGCGACATGCTGAACGTATTTGGCATGCTGATGCTAAGAAACTGGCTGGAGTCGTCGCGTCGCCAGGAACCGTGCATTATTCCTGCGAGGGCGCCCGCGATCATGAATTCCTCGCGCGACCATCTCGTGACTTCGGTACTTAGGAGGCGGGCACGAATGAAGTAGATCTGGCGTAGGGTGTTTTCGTGGTACAACATACGGATGTCCGGTGAAACGTCCGGATCCGAAGTCCGAGCGGACTTGTACTTCCGTTCGAGACCATCGAGGAACCGATTGATCTCGCTCCAGGTCGGCGGGTCAACTTTTGCCCGAGACAACACGTACGCAAGTGGGTTCAAGTCGTTCCCAATAACTCGTCGGCCTTCAACCCGGGCCTGGAGCGCCGTCGTACCTCGGCCGCTGAATGGATCCAGCACGAGATCGCCCGGTTTCGAGTGACGCTGGATGAAGTGGTGCGCGACCTTCGCGGGGAACATCCCGTGATACGAACACATTGAGTGCATCGCATGGCCCCAACGCGGACTCACGCTGTGCCACAGATCGCCTGCGGACGTTGTTCCGCCATCCACCGATCCGGGAGCAGCTGCATCAAAGAATGCGTCCCCGGACCAATCTTCAAGGCTGTTCACGCGAGATACTCCTGGAGTGATTGGGCGGCTGCGCGGATAACCGGCTCGCGCGACTCGGTCGCGACGCTCGCCAACCGCAATTGCGCATCTTTCAGCTCGGTTCTCTTCGGCTGTCCGGAGGCGCGCCGCAAGCCGAGGTCACGCTTCACCGCGCGGGATTCCTCACCACCGCGATAGAACTCAGGCGGCAGCGCCGCCGTGACCGCCTCGACGAATTTTATCGGGTATCGCTGGCCAGAGCCGGTTCGCGCCAACTCGACCGTTTCGGTGATCCACACGTCCGGGTTTTCACCCTTGCTAAAATGCTCGTCGAGCACCCGCCCGAGTCCCGCATCCGTCAATCGAAGCCACGCGTAGGGGTTGGAAGCCGGAACGACGCCAACATCCATGAGCTCGACGATTCGAGCAAAGAGACCGTGGCGTTCCAAAAGTCGGCCGACGCCAGTGTAGTTCCTGAGTGTCGCCGGCGAAACTCCGATATAGCGGGCAATATCGACCTTTCGGACGTTCTCGGACCTATGCAGGTGCTCGACCAGAGTTGCGAGTTGGCTGGGCAGAAGATCTTGGTAGATATCCGATTGGTAGCGGATTTCGTACCGTTGCTGGTAGTCGATTACATAAGCTGCTAGAGTCTGGAATCGTCGAGGATTCTTCTCACGGATCGACCGAATAGCGCGCAATCGCATCGTGCCATCGATGACCAGATAGCCCCCATCCGGTCGGGCAGCAACTTTGAGCGGTTCAGCGAGACCGATTTCCTCTATGGACGAGCGCAGCCGATCCTCGAAAGACCTAGCACTTCCAGAACGGCTCAGCTCGGCGCTAACGACCAGGTCGTCGGTGGCCACCTCAATAAGCCTCATCGCACAGCCACCGTGCCGCCAACACTGTATTCCGGAAACGCAACCGGAAACGCCAGGGCCAGTTGCCGGAGTCGCTCTTTGGTTGACCCGCTTGGTGCAAGGTCGAGCGCGCCACACGCCCAGCTGAACAACAGCAGGCGTTGCGTTCGGAACTCACCGCCGAGGTCGACCAAGCGTCGCCAGCCGAGAGCAACGAACAGAGCTTCGAGCTCGGCGGTTTTGATGGTTGATCGGGCGACGACGTCCATCAGCCCCGGGCGCTCGGCGGGGTCGACGTGGCGCGCGATGACGCCGTGCGCTGCGAGGTTTACTTCACCCCGGCGAAGCGCGGCGACTTCGCTTGTGCTGGCACCATCGAGCTGCGCCAGAAGGCGACGAACTGTCGCAGGACGCAGGCCGAATCGGCTTGCGATATCCGTTGTCTCCTCGCCCGCCTCTCGAGCCCGGTGTATCAGTAGGGCGCGGTCGACGGGCCGCATCTTCAATCGGGCTACATTCTCAACGAGAAACTGCTGGACCTTCTCGCTCTCTGCGTAGGTCGCGTCGACCACGAGCGCGGGAATCTTCTCCAAGCCCAACAGACGGCATGCGAGAGTCCGCCCTTGTCCTTTGATTAGCAGGTAGTCGCCTGAGTTGTCAGGAGCCGGCCGGACCGTGATCGGTGTGAGAACTCCGAACTGTTCGATTGAACGCTGCAACTCGCGGTGCCCGTCTCGATCACGCTTTCGGCCGAGCCCGTCCTCCGGTCGAATCCGAGCTACTGGCACCTGCTGCACCGGCTCCCGGACGCTGTCCTGGACCTCATCGGAAACCACAGACGTCCCTCTCAATCCGGTTCTCGACGTCTCCGTCACGCGCATCAGCCCCTCTGACTACAGCGGTGTGATTCTGCCAGGTTCCCTGCTCGACACTCGGCATTGCCCACACGCGGCCGCGTCGAGGCGGGCTGCGCGAGACTCGAACACACGTGCAAAGTAGCGTCGACCTCCGACACAGGGGGACACAGTAGACCGCGGCGTGGACTGTCCCCGTGCGCCGCGACCGGGCGAGCCGACGCTGGCCCACGCCTCCCGTATCCGCCTCGACGCTCACGAGCTAGGTCTGGGCATTTCGCGCTGTCTGCATGAGCAAGCACAACCTCGCGGAGTGTCAGATCGTAGGCTCGGCCATTGTGCGAACGAACGACGGGCAGCGACGAGCCTCTGCGGAGTCGTTCGGATCCGGCGGGCTCACCGCGGTTCTCCTGAACCCGCCCGCCGTGACGACGGGCATCCGAACGAGGAACGCCGTAGCCAAGGCCGGCCTGGTGCTGGGCTACAGCACGATCGAAGTCGTCAATCTGTGCTCTGCCGCGACACCGTCGGTCGTTGAACTCAACCGCACGCAGCGCCTCGACGGCTGGCTCGATGCACGTCCTGCGCTCGTGGGATCGCTCCGGACGGCAAGCGGGGTCCTGGCAGCTTGGGGTGTCGCAGGAATGACGGGCGCCGCGCGACTGGCTCGCGACGATCAAGTCGCCTGGCTCTATGACGAGCTCCTGAAGGCTGGAATCGACCGCGTCTGGACGGTCGGCGGCGAGCCAAGACACCCCTCGCGATGGCACCAGTTCGTTTCGGATAAGTACGGGCGGACGTCCGGAGGCTGCTTCGAGCAGCGCCTCTCGGAGGTGCTAGTCGCAACCCCGATCTGATCAGGCATTGTGTGGCGTTGGCCGTCTACGCTCTCCGCGCTCTCCACACGTTCGTCGCGGTCAATGGGACCGCTTGCTCCGGCATGCGCTCATCTGCGGGGTCGCGTGCGGCGCTGCCACCTTCGGGGTTGGGCCACTCCGCCCTAGATGCTCCCACCAACCGAAGTGGCGAGCACCATCTGCGGGCATCGACAACCGGCGCCCCGCAAGCAGGCRGGCAGCCAAGAGACGAGCCATCCCAGCGGCACATCGGGTCGCGCAAATGTCCCAGGGGAACGCGCATCGCGTGGGTGCCAGAAGAGTCAATGCGCTGAAACTTCCGTTGTCAGGCCACCGCCTGGCCTAGGCGCCGACTAGTACCGCCGGCACCCCGCAGCCGTGGGTCGTCGCATCTTGCGCCGATCGCCGCACACCTGCCGTCGAGGGAGGTGATCGTGATGGGACGACGGGACCTGATCCGACGGGAGCGCGCGAAGCTGGCGGCGGCCGAAGAAGCGCGCGCCGCGGCGGCGTCAGGTCCGGCAGCAACATTGCCAGCATGGCTAGGGACCGGCGGGACGGTCGCGTCATCGGAGTCGACTTGGGTGAGGTCGGCACCGGCGCGCACGACGTCGACGCCGCAGCCCGCGCGGCCGGCGCTCCGACGGCACCGGTCGGCACAACGCTTGACCGACAGACGGCCGGCCTTGCCTCCGTACGAGGGTGCTCCCTTGCGGGAGCTCGTTCGGCGCCGCGACGAAGCCCGGGCAGCCGTGCGGGCGCTCGACACCGAGATCGCCAACGAGGTCGAGCGGGCGCGCGCGGTGGGCGCGCCCTGGACGGCCATCGCTCAATGCCTGGCGATCACACGGCAGGGCGCTCGTCAGCGGTACGGCACCGGCGCCACACACGCTCACCCGATGCGGACGTGGTCCACAGATCTCCGGTAGTGCCTTGCGGTGTCGCTCGCGGCGCGGCGTGATGAGTTCGGGAGGGAGTAACAATGAGCATCGGGTACACGGCGGCCACCCCACAGGAGATCGCTGAGTCGTTCGGTATCTCAGTCGAGTGGGTGCGCGAGCWGGCGCGGCGCGGTCGGGTGCCGCACCTGAAGTTCGGGAGGGGCAAGATCCGTTTCCTTCCCGAGCACATTGACGCACTCGTACGGCTTGCGACGGTCGACGGCGTCGACCCCGAGGCGGAGCCGCCGGCTGAGGCGTCAGCCGATCTTGGTTCGCTCGGGGCCACGGTCCGGTCGCTGCGAGCGCACCAGCGTCGCCCGCACGTGCAGGGCGACCCGCAGATGTTCTGACGGGCCGGCCATCGCTGTGTGGCCGCTGCTGGGCGAATCTGAGGCGTTCAGGACGGCGGCGAAGCTGCCGATGCACAGGCATGGCGACAAGCGGCGGCGAGGCAGCCCCCGGTCCCAAGACGATGCGCCTGCGCTACGCCGGGACGTGCCGCGCATGTGGGACGGCGCTTGCGGCCGGGACTACGGGCGTCTACGACCGGAGCACCAAGTCGGTCACGTGCGTGGACTGCCCGGCATCCGCGCCACTCGAGACGGCAACCGACGACACCATGCTCGAGCCCTCTCCCCCACCGCCTGCCGAGGTTGCGGCCGGCGTAGCAGGTAACTCGGCACGGCGAGAGTTCGAGCGTCGCAGCGCGGCTCGTGAGACGCGCATCCGCGACGCCCACCCGCGCCTCGGCGGGCTCATACTCGCGGTCTCGGAGCAGCCGCAGAGCACGACCGCCTGGGCGCGCGGCGCCAAGGGTGAGGAGATGCTCGGGCGCGGGCTGGACTCGCTCGCCGACAAGGGCGTCCGGCTGCTGCACGACCGTCGGATCCCTCGCAGTAGGGCCAACATCGACCACTTCGCCGTGGCGCCCTCAGGCGTTTACGTTATCGACGCCAAGCGCTACGCCGGGCGACCGACGCTGCAGGTCGCGGGTGGCATCATCCGCCCGCGGACGTCCCGACTCGTCATCGGCTCCCGCGACGGCACCAAGCTCGTCGAGGGCGTTCTCAAGCAGGTCGGGCTTGTCCGGGACGCGCTCGCCGCTGCGGGTCACGATGACATCCCCGCGCGCGGGATGCTCTGCTTCGTCGACGCCGACTGGCCGCTGTTCGGCGGCTCGTTCCAGATCGATGGCGTCGACGTCCTCTGGCCGCGGAAGGCGTACGAACGACTGACGTCCCCCGGCGCACTCGCACCGACGATCGTCGACGAGATCCATCGAAGCCTGGCGGAGGCGTTCCCGATCGCTTGACGAACGGCCGATGACGGCCACGCAATACACCGTGCCTATGAACACGGCGATGACGCGACGATCACGGTGCGCGCGTCAGCCGTCATTGAGGCTGGATGACGAGCCCGGTCAACGCTCTCCCGGCGGCGGCCGCTGCGGCGGCCTGCTGGTCTGGCAGCAGGTGTGCGTACGTCTCGGTTGTCGTCGTGATCGACTCGTGCCCGAGCCGCCGCTGCAGGATGAACAGGTCGACGCCGGCGGCGATCATCCACGAGGCGTGCGTGTGCCGCAGGTCGTGYACGCGAGGCCTCTTGGTCAGCCGGGGCGCGTCCGGGTCGGGCGACCCATCCGGCCGCAGCGGGTTCATCGCGGCCTCGAGCGCGGGCGTCCACGTCTGCGTCCAGAACCTTGAGGACGAGAGCTGGCTGCCGACGGTGTTCGGGAACACGAGATCTCCCGGAGCCTTGCCGGCGATGACGCCGCGGAGGACGCCGACGAGGTCGTCGGGAAGCGAGACGGTGCGTCGCGCCCGCCTGGTCTTGGGTGGGCCGACGTACCAGTGACGATTCTCGTCGCGCTTCCACGCCTTCGTCACACGCACGGTCGCGGGCGTCGACGTGAGGTCGAAGTCGGCGACGGTGAGCGCGGTCGCCTCGCCCCAGCGCAGCCCGGAGGCAACGAGCAGCAGCACGAGGGGCCGGTAGTACTCGGCGACCTTCGACAGCAGCAGCGCGAACTCGTCGCGCGTGAGCACCGTCATCTCGTCATGCGTCGCCTGCGACTTGGGCAGCTCGACGCCGGCACACGGGTTGTCGTCGCGGTACCCGAGCCGCACGGCGGTCGTCATCGCCGCGGAGAACAGCCCGTGCACGTTGGCGATCGTCTTGGGTGCGTAGCCGCGGTCCGTCATAGTGCGCACCCACTCGGCCACGTGCCGGTAGGTGATCGACTTGACGGCATAGGGGCCGAGAACGGGCGAGATGTGCGTGGCGAGCTGCTGGCGGTAGTGCGCGCGGGTGTCCCGGCCGACCGACGTCAGCAGGTCGATGTGCTCGGAGATGACGTCGTCGACGGTCGGGCCGCGATGACGCACGGTGTCCGCGATCCTCGCTGCCTCGGCGGCGTATCCGCCAGCCGCTTCGATGAGGTGACGAGCCACAGTGGCGTCACGCAGATCGTCATACGTGAGCGAGGTCTGGCGTCCGGTATCCGGGTCGCGCCACAATACGGCGAAGGCCCTCGTGCCATCGCGACGCCGGCGCTCACGGATGCTCGCCATAGAGACAAAAATAGCCATCCGAGTCAACGGATGGCTATTCCTGGTCAACAAGACCGACGTTTCCGCAGGTCAGAGCAGTGGAGGTGGCGGGAATCGAACCCGCGTCCGGTGACGCAGTACCAGGGATTCTCCGGGTGCAGCCTGCTGTGATTTTCTCGGCCCCCACAATCCCACAGGCAAGTTGTGGACGGGCTCAGTCAGCTAAAAGTCCCGGCCATTGCACTGACGACAATGACCAGCAGTGGCTCTCTAGATGACGCTGGTTACTGAGTCAAGAGCAAACTCAGGCCAACGGACTTCGGGACTCGCTCAGGCGGCGAGGGCGAAGTCGGTGCGGTTGGAATTGGCACCTATGGTTTTGCACGGAGCGTTGACGAGATAACCGTGCGTCCTCGACCCGCTTCTCCTGGTTCGACGATCACCGTCGAAACCGATCACCCCCATGTTCAGTTATCAAGCACCAGCCGAAGCCGGTCCGACCAGCCTACCTCCCAACGGCAGGCTGKTCGGCTTCATTCCGGCCCGGTCAGTCGGCGGGTCCGGCGATGAGGGTGACCGTGGCCGAGCCGGCGGTGCCGTCGGCCGAGGTCCAGGTCAGCGCCACTGAGTCACCGGGGGCGAACGCCTTGAGGGCGGTCGACAGGTCCGAACCAGAGGACACGGCAGAACCGTTCACCGACGTGATCGTGTCGCCGGCCGCGAGGCCCGAGGACGCCGCCGGGGTGCCGTCGAGGACGCCCGCCACGACCGCGCCCTGGTACCCAGAAGCCAGGGACACTCCGAGGAACGCCGGGTAGCCGATCGTCACGGTGTCGGAGGCCGCGCCCGAGTCGATCTGGTGCGCGATGACCAGGGCGTCCTCGATGCTGATCGCGTAGGCGACGGTCGTCACCGAGCTGGCGGTGGAGGCTGCGGTCGTCATGCCGACCACCTCGCCCTCGTTGTCCAGCAGGGGGCCGCCCGAGTCGCCGGGGACCACCGCGGCGGAGAACTCGATGAGCCCGCTCAGCGTCTCCCCTGCCGTCGAGCCGTCGGACGAGGCGGTCATCGTCTGGTCGGTGGCCACCACCGAGCCGGCGGCCGCGAGCAGGTCGCCGCCGCCCTCCGCGTTGCCGACCGCCGTGACGGCGTCGCCGGTGACCACGCCGTTGTCGTTGTCGAGCGCGACCGTGGCCAGCCCCGACGCGTCCTGGAGCTGGAGCAGCGCGACGTCGTGGGTGGCGTCGGTGCCCAGGACGGTCGCCGTGTAGGTCTTGCCGGTCGACTCGATGGTGACCTCGATGGCCGTCGAGCCCTCGACCACGTGGTTGTTGGTGAGCACCAGCCCGTCCGACGTCAGCACCATGCCGGTCCCGGCCGCCGCGGCGTTCTGGTAGCCGAGCGTGGTGTCGATGGTGGCGACGCCGACCTGCTGGTCCGTGCTCGCCGCTGCGGCGGAGGACTGGGTGGTGTCGGGGAGCGTCTGGGTGCCCGGACCCGAGCCTGAGCCCGTTCCCGGGTCCGTGTACGACGGGTTCTCCGACGACGGCGGCGTGACCGTCGGCGGCACGAACGACGCACCCTGCGCGCTCGTCGTCGCCGTGTCGTCGGTGGAGGCGTGGAGGGCGACGATCGCACCCGCCGTCACCCCGCCCGCCAGCAGCCCGAGGGCCAGCGCTCCCCCGGCGGCGCCGATCGCGATGCTGCGGCGCACGACGGGCTTGGCCGCCGTCGCCGTACCGGTGCCGCCCGCGTGGGCGTAGGCCGGTGCCGGGTAGGTGCTCGCGATCGGCGCGACCGCGTGGACGGGGGCGGCCGTCGGGTGCGGATGGACACCCGGGGCCGCGGGCGCMGTGCTGGCGATCGGAGCCTGCGCCGGGTTCGCGGGTGCGGTCGGCGGTGCTGTGGGCAGAGGCGCGG
>NZ_JBFULZ010000178.1:0-8633 GCF_054049635.1 Cellulomonas sp. P5_C6
CGTCGGGGACGTGCCGCGCGGGCTGCCGTCGGTGGTGGTCCCCGATCCCCTGCTGCTGCTCGACAACGCGGCGACGGTGGGCCTCGCGTCCGTCGCGCTGGTGATGATCGGCTTCTCGCAGACGGCCGGCGACGCCCGCATGTTCGCGGCCCGGCACCGCTACCGCGTGGACATCGACCAGGAGTCCCTCGCGCAGGGCGCGGCGAACGTGGGGGCCGGGCTCCTGCAGGGCATGCCCGTCTCCACCAGCCTCTCGGCCAGCTCGCTCAACGACCGAACCGGTGCGCGGTCACCCGTCGCGTCGCTGACGTCCGGCGTGATGGTGCTGCTCACGCTCGTACTGCTGGCCCCCCTGTTCTCGGGCCTGCCGACCGCCGTGCTCGCCGCCATCATCATCGAGGCGGTCGTCATGGGCATGATGGACGTCGCCGGCCTGCGCAGGCTGTTCCGGGTGCAGCGCTTCGACTTCTGGATCGCGATCGCCGCCCTGGTCAGCACGCTCGTCGTCGGGGTGCTGGCCGGCGTCCTCATCGGCATCGGGCTGTCGCTGCTGTGGCTCGTCTCGGTCACCACCCGACCGTCCCTGCCGCTCATGGCCCGCGAGCCGGGGACCCAGGTGTTCCGCGAGCACGACGAGTACCCGGACGACCAGCCCGAGCAGGGCGTCGCAGTCATCCGCATCGACGGCGGGCTCTTCTTCGCCACGTCGGACGCGATCCAGGACCGGGTGCGCGAGGTCGCGGATGCTCAGCCTGACGCCCGCGTGATCGTGATCGACTGCGGGGCCGTCGCGGTGATCGACGCCCAGGGCGCCGCGACCCTGCACGAGATCCTCGACCTGGCCCGGGACACGGACGTGGTGGTCCGGCTGGCCCGGCTCAAGCCCGCCGTCCGGGCGACGCTCGCCCGCGACGGCGTGGTCGACCGCCTGGGCACGGACCGGATCCACGGGAGCGTGCACCGCGCGGTCGAGGCGCACCGGGCGCAGGGTGCCGCGTCCCCCGAGGGCGCCGACGTCGAGCGGCCGGGCACCGGCACCGACTGATCACGCTCGGTTACGCCGTTCGGGTGAACGGGGCTGATCGCCGGACCGGTTCGACGGCTTTTGTCCCTCGCGGTCCCGACGCCGGTGTGACCCGCGGCACGTCGCGCACGGGTGGCGTTCCTACACTGCCGCGGTGCCCCGCTCCCGTGCTTGGCCGTCCCTCGTGGCGGCCCTCGTCGTCCTTGCGCTMGGCGCCGCCGTCGCCATGGGCGTCGGGCAGGCGCTCGGGCTGAGCTACACGCCCGCGGACACCCCGCCCGCCGCGTCGCCGGGCGGCGCGGTGACGGCCCTCGCGCCCGCGCCGCAGATCGCGACGATCGACGTGCCGGCCGACGAGCGGGTCGGGCTGGCCGCCACCGCCGTCACCGACGCGCTCACCGACCGCGGCCTGCCGGCTCCGGCGGTCCGGACCGCGACCGGCGACGCCGACCTCACGGTGCGCATCGTGCCGGCGTTCGCCGACTCGGACGAGGCGTACCGGATCGAGCAGGACGCGAACGGCCGGTACGAGCTGCAGGCCTCCGGGCCGGCCGGGGCCGCCGCGGGCCTGTACGCGACCGCCGACCGGATCCGCTCCGGGGCCGCCGTCGTCGCCGACGGGGCGACGCAGGAACCGCGGCTCGGCCTGCGGCTGACCGACTCGGGCTCGGTCGGGCGGGAGGCGGACCCCGAGGCGTTCGCCGCCGGCGACGACTACTCGCTGAACACCGACGTGGTCGCGGGCGCCGTGCTCCCGGCCGCCCCGTGGGTGGACCAGGAGGCGGTCGCGCGCATCGACACCCAGTTCCGGCAGCTGGTGCAGCACGCGCTGCGGCAGGGGTACAACGGCGTCGTCGTGCCCGGATTCCTCGAGTACGTGACGTTCAGCGGCGTGGGCGACGGTCACCAGGTCTACCCCGAGGGCGACCCGCACGTGGACCGCGCGAAGGCGATGGTCGCGGCCTTCGGGCCCGTGTTCCAGTACGCCGCCGACATGGGCATGCACGTCTACCTGCTGACCGACATGCTCGCCGTCTCGCCGCCGCTCGAGTCCTACCTCGAGCGGACCGTCGGCGGCCTCGACGTCGACGACCCGGCGCTGTGGTCCGTCTACCAGGCGGGACTGTCCGAGCTGTTCGACAGCCTGCCGTTCGTCGACGGGCTCATGGTCCGCATCGGCGAGGGCGGCTCGGTCTACCAAGCCGGCTGGGACTACTCCTCGAAGCTCGCGGTGACCTCCGAGTCGTCGGTGCGGGCGATGCTGCACGCGCTCCTGGAGACGGCGGGCGCGCACGACCGCGACATCATCTTCCGGACCTGGACCGTCGGCGTCGGCGCCGTGGGCGACCTGCACACCAACCCGGACTCGTACGAGTCGGTGCTCGGCGACCTCGACGACCCGCACCTGATCGTGTCCACCAAGTACACGATGGGCGACTTCTACAGCCACCTGCCCCTGAACCCCACGCTCGCGGTCGGCACCCAGCGCCGCATCGTCGAGTTCCAGGCCCGGCGCGAGTTCGAGGGTTTCGGGTCCCTGCCGAACGACCTCGTCGCCGAGGAGGCGCAGGCGCTCCAGCAGTTCCTCGCGGCCAACCCGCACGTCGAGGGCATCTGGAACTGGACGCAGGACGGCGGCCCGCTGAGGGCCGGCCCCATGACCCTGTACCTGCGCACGGGGTTCTGGCAGATGTACGACCTCAACACCTACGGGGCCGGCCGGCTGGCGTGGGACCCCGACTCCGACCCCGCCCAGGTCACCACCGACTGGGTACGGCAGACGCTGTCGGCCGACCCCGCCACCTCCGCGGCGATCACCGACGCCCTCGGGCGGTCCCGCGAGGCGATCACCCGCGGCCTGTACATCGGTCCGTACGCGGAGCAGAGCGTCAAGGCGCTCGGCCTCGAGCCCCCGCCGATGATGTGGATCTTCGAGTGGGACATCGTCACCGGCGACTCGGCGGCGCTGGACAGCATCTACGCGGTCAGCCGCAGCGAGCTCGAGTCCGCCATCACCGACGGTGCCGGAGCGGCCGACGTCGCCGCCGGGATGCGCGCACAGGTCGCCGCCACCGACCCCGGCTCGTGGCTCTCGCCCGAGCTCTACGACTCGTTCGTCGGCGCCCTGGACTACGAGACCGACCTGCTGGGCACGCTGGCGCCGTACCGCACGATGGTGCTACGGCACGCGCAGTGGCTCGACACCGGCAGCGGCGCCGCCTACGACGAGTGGCGCCAGGCGGAGGCGCAGTACCGGACGGCACGGGCCGAGCACGTCTCGCGGTACGGCGGCGACGTCGACCTGCCGGCGTACAGCTTCACCGCCGCGGACCTGGGCAGCGACCGCGCCGACCGCGACCCGGCCATGGCCTGGCTCGCCCGGGTCCTGCTCCTGCTCACGCTCGCCGCCCTGGCGCTCGGCACCCGTCTCGGTCGGCGGGTCCCCGGCGCGACGGCGTTCCGCGCGCTGCTCGTCGCGGCGACCCGCCCGTGGCGGATCACGCAGGTCCCCGCGCCGACGACGCGCACCGACCGGGTGCTGGTGTGGGCGGTCCCCGCCGTCGTCCTGGTCGCCAGCCGGGAGGTCTACACCTGGTTCGCCGCGCCGGCTCACCTCGTCATCGCGCTCGGCTCCTGGCTCGTGCTCGCGCTCCTGCTGCGGCTGCTCGTCGGCCGTCGCGACCCGTTCCTGCTGTGGGCCGCGCTCGGCGGCGTGATCCTGCTGCGGACGGTCGTGCTGCTCGCCGCCCTGGCCGTCCGTGGCCCGGGCCGCTACTGGTTCGGCTTCTGGACCGCCCCGACCGCGCGCACGGCGTACATCACCGTGGCGTTCGGCGCCTTCTGCTGGCTGTTCGTCGTGGTCGCCGTCGTCCTGCGGCGCGCGTACGGGCTCCGTTCGGCCCGTGCCGTCGGGCTCACGGCCGTGGCGGGTGGGCTCACGCTCGCGATCGCCGCCGGCGCCGTCGCGGCCATCGGGCTGGAGCGCGCCCTGACCGTGTGGAACGACCAGATGGCCCTGCTGCCGTGGGGGCTCTCGCGGATCCTCGGCATCACCGTCTACCTCGGGATCCCCACCTGGCTGCCCGCGGCGCTGGCCGTCGTCGGGGTCGTGGTCGCGGTGGTCGGTGTCGTGCTGGCGCTGCTCGGGCGGCGCCGGACGGCGGAGGCCCGACCCGCTGACGAGTCGCTCTCCGGGTCTGCTGGGTAGGGTCGCTACGACCGCACCAGTCGTGACCAGAGGGGCCGCTCCGTGCACAACGTCGAGCTCTTCGTGCTGGTCACGGGAGCCGTCGCGGTCACCGCGGTGTGCCGGCGGCGCGGGTGGCCCGCCCCGCTGGTCCTGGTCGCCGTCGCGATCGTCGTGTCGTTCGTGCCGGGGGTGCCGCGGTACGAGATCGAGCCGGAGATCCTGCTCGAGTTCGTGCTGCCGCCCCTGCTGTACTCCGCGGCGCTGTCCAGCTCGTACCGAGACTTCCGGTCGTCCCTGAACTCGATCACCCGGCTCGGCGTCGGGCTCGTGCTGGTCAGCGCGATCGCTGTCGCGCTCGTGTTCTGGTGGGCCGAGCCGGCCGTGCCGCTGACCGCCGCCCTGGTGCTCGGCGCGGTCGTCGCACCGCCGGACGCGGTCGCCGCGGCCGCGGTCGGCAAACGCCTGGGCCTGCCGCGGCGCGTCATGACGCTGCTCTCGGGCGAGAGCCTCATCAACGACGCGACCTCGCTCACGCTCTACAAGGTGGCCCTCGCCGGCGTCGCGACGGGCACCTGGGCGCTCGCCGAGGGGGTGGCGGTGTTCGCGCTGGCCGTCGCCGCCGGGGTGACCGTCGGGCTCGTCATCGCGTTCGTGGTGCACCGGGTCCGGCTACGGCTGGACGACCCGGTGGTGGCCTCCGCGATCGGGCTGCTCACCCCGTTCGCCGCCTACTGGCTGGCCGAGGAGCTGAAGGGCTCCGGGGTGCTCGCGGTCGTCGCCGCAGGGCTGTACCTGGGGCACACCTCCCCGCAGGCGGGCTACGCCACCCGGCTCTACGAGGAGCCGATCTGGTCCACGGTCGACCTCGTGCTGGAGTCGTTCACGTTCGCGCTCATCGGCGTGCAGCTGCCGTGGGTGGTGCGGGACGTGATCGCCTCCGACCAGGGGCTGCGGCACGGGGTCGCGGTGTCGCTGATGGTGCTGCTCGTCGCGATCCTGGTCCGGCCGGCCTACATCTTCGCCACGGCCCGGTTCGACCATCTGCGCCTGCGCGGCAGCCACCGACCCGCCAAGGACAAGCTGACCGCGCGCGAGTCGGCGGTCGTGTCGTGGGCCGGCATGCGCGGGGTGGTGACGCTCGCCGCGGCCGCCGCGATCCCGTTGACCAGCGCCGGTCAGCCGTTCCCCGAGCGGGCCACCATCCAGCTCGCCGCCTACACCGTCGCCATCGGCACGCTGCTGGTCCAGGGGCTCACGCTCCCCTGGGTGATCAGGCGCCTGGGGGTCGGGTCGGCCGACGAGACCGCGCAGGACGCCGCGCAGGAGGCCGCCGTCCGGGTGGCCACCGCCGACGCCGTGCACGACGTGCTCGAGCGGCAGCGCGAGGACTGGAGCAGGAACCTCGGCCCGGAGCGGGCAGGCGAGCTCATCGACCGGCTGTCCGGGGTCTGGCGCGCCCGCGCGACGGCGGCCGCCGTGATGCTCGACCCCTCCTCGGCCGACGAGCTGGTGCCGGACGACGAGCCCCCGCCCGAGCTGACCGGCGTGTCCGGCGCGATCCGCGAGGTCAGCCCGGCGCGCGTGCCGACCCCCGAGGAGGGCCTGCGCACGCAGCGGCTTCGCCGCGAGATCGTGGCCGCGCAGCGCGACGTGCTCATGGACAAGCGGGACTCCGGAGAGCTCGACGAGACCGTCATGCGCCGGATGATGCGCGAGCTGGACCTGGAGGACGAGAGCCTGTCGTCGTCGTGGGTCGAGCGGGTGCGCCGGGCATGAGAGGACGTTCGGCCCACAATCGGACGCTCCCCGCTGCGTAACGTCGAGAACGTCGAGCCGCAAGGTCTCGACATGGCCTCGACAGGGAGAAGACCGGTGACCGTCACGGATCACACCACGTCCCGCACGACCGCCACGAAGGGCAGCCCGACCCCCCAGGAGTCCGACCCGGCGCCCGCGATCGACCAGCTGGTGGCGCAGGGCGCCAAGGCGCTGGCCGAGTACGCGCGCTTCACGCAGGAGGACGTCGATCACCTGGTGAAGAAGGCCTCGGTCGCCGCCCTCGACAAGCACGGTGAGCTCGCGCTCCTCGCGGTGAACGAGACCGGCCGAGGCGTGTTCGAGGACAAGGCCGTGAAGAACATCTTCGCGTGCGAGCACGTCACCAACTCGATGGCGAACCTCAAGAGCGTCGGGGTGATCTCCCGCGACGAGCTCACGGGCATCACCGAGATCGCCGAGCCCGTCGGCGTCATCTGCGGCGTCACCCCGGTGACCAACCCGACGTCGACCACGATCTTCAAGGCGCTCATCGCGCTCAAGACCCGCAACCCGATCGTGTTCGCGTTCCACCCCAGCGCGCAGGCCTCGTCCGTCGCCGCCGCCCGCGTGGTGCGCGACGCCGCGGTCGCCGCAGGCGCCCCCGAGCACTGCATCCAGTGGGTCGAGCAGCCGTCGATCGCCGCGACCACGGCGCTCATGAACCACCCGGGCATCGCGCTCATCCTGGCCACCGGCGGCAACGCGATGGTCCGGGCCGCGTACTCGTGCGGCAAGCCCGCCCTGGGCGTCGGCGCCGGCAACGTGCCCGCCTACATCGAGAAGTCCGCCAAGCTGCAGCGGGCCGTCAACGACGTCGTGCTGTCCAAGGCGTTCGACAACGGCATGGTCTGCGCCTCCGAGCAGGCCGTGATCATCGACGACGTCATCTACGACGCCGCGATGGCCGAGTTCGCCGTGCTGCACGCCTACCGGGCGAACGCCACGGAGAAGACGCTGCTCGAGCGCTTCATCTTCGGGGTCGAGGCCGACGGGAAGAACTGTGCCGGCGCCAAGCTCAACGCGTCCGTCGTCGGTCAGAGCCCGCAGTGGATCGCCGAGCAGGCGGGCTTCACGGTCCCCGAGGACACCTCGATCATCATGGTCGAGGTCGGCTCCGTCGGGCCGCACGAGCCGCTGACCCGCGAGAAGCTCGCGCCCGTCCTCGCGGTGCTGCGTGCCACGTCGACCGAGCACGGCATCAGCCTGGCCGAGCAGATGGTCGAGTTCGACGGCCTGGGTCACTCCGCCGCGATCCACACGCAGGACGACGCCCTGACCGACGAGTACGGCAGCCGGGTCAAGGCCGTCCGCATCATCGCCAACGCGCCCTCGTCGCTGGGCGGCATCGGCGACATCTACAACGCGTTCATCCCGTCGCTGACCCTCGGCTGCGGCTCGTACGGCCACAACTCCGTGTCCAACAACGTCTCGGCGGTGAACCTGGTGAACGTCAAGCGGATCGGGCGTCGCAACAACAACCTGCAGTGGTTCAAGGTGCCGGCCAAGACGTACTTCGAGCCGAACGCCATCCGCTACCTCGCGGACATGCCCGACGTCGAGCGCGTGACGATCGTGACCGACTCGACCATGACCACGCTGGGGTTCGTCGACAAGATCATCGACGTGCTCAACCGCCGCTCCTCGAAGGTCGCCCTGCAGATCATCGACCAGGTCGAGCCCGAGCCGTCGGTCCGCACCGTCCAGGCCGGGGCTGCGCAGATGCGCCACTTCCGCCCCGACACGATCATCGCGCTGGGCGGCGGCTCGCCGATGGACGCCGCGAAGGTCATGTGGCTGCTGTACGAGCACCCGGAGATCAACTTCTCCGACCTCAAGCAGAAGTTCTTCGACGTCCGCAAGCGCGCGTTCAAGTTCCCCGTGCTGGGCGAGCTCGCGCAGCTGGTGTGCATCCCGACCACCTCGGGCACCGGAGCGGAGGTCACGCCGTTCGCGGTGATCAGCGACCCGGAGGCCGGCAAGAAGTACCCGCTGGCCGACTACGCGCTGACCCCGTCGGTCGCGATCATCGACCCGGTCCTGACCGCGAAGATGCCGGCCTCGCTGGCGGCCGACTCGGGCTTCGACGCCCTCACGCACGCCACCGAGGCGTACGTCAGCGTCTACGCCAACGACTTCACCGACGGCATGGCCCTGCACGCCGTCYGCCTGATCTTCGAGAACCTCGCGATGTCGGTGAACGGTGATCCGGCCGACCCCGCGACGCAGGACGCGCGCGCGACCATGCACAACGCCGGCACCATCGCCGGCATGGCCTTCGGGAACTCGTTCCTGGGCATCGTGCACGCGATGGCGCACGTCGTCGGCTCGACCTACCACCTGGTCCACGGCCGCACGAACGCGACCCTGCTGCCGCACGTCATCCGCTACAACGGCACGGTCCCGACCAAGCTGACCAGCTGGCCCAAGTACGAGCACTACGTGGCACCGGAGCGGTTCCAGCAGCTCGCCGCCGCGCTCGGGCTGCCGGCGTCGACCCCGGCCGAGGGCGTGGAGTCGTACGCGCTGGCGGTCGAGTCGCTGCGGGCTCGCGTGGGCATCCCGTCGTCGTTCCAGGCGCAGGGTGTCGACGAGCAGGAGTTC
>NZ_JBFULZ010000179.1:0-8581 GCF_054049635.1 Cellulomonas sp. P5_C6
CCTCCACCAGGCCCGTCGCATCGGTCGCGATGATGGCCTGCTCGGTGGCGGAGTCGATCACCGAGACCAGCTGGTCCCTCGCGGCCCGGCGCGAGTCGGCCACCCGGGCGAGCTCGACGGCGTCGGCGCGGGCCTGGTCCAGCAGGACGGCCTGGTCCATCTGCAGCGACAGCAGCGCCTGGCTGCGGGCCCGCAGCCGGTCGGTGATCTCGTGCACGGTGATCGCGACGAGGGTCGCCGCGAGCGTGACGAAGACCGTCCGGATCAGGGTGTCGCTGCTGAACGACTGCTCGCCGATCAGGACCGAGGAGGCGACGACGCCCGCGACGCCGATCGACGCGAGCGCGACGCGTCTCTTGCCGGGCAGCGCCGCGAGGGCGATGACGGGGAGGAACGCGAGCGTCGTGTACGGGGACCCGCTCCCGCCGGTGCCCGCCCGCAGCAGCGCGACGGCGACGAACTGCAGCATCGGCAGCACGTCCTGCGCGCCGTCCGGCCACTCGCTCCACGGCAGCAGCCGGGCGGCGAGCGTCAGCGCGACGACCAGGCCGGCGGCGAGCGCGACCTCCAGCCCGCTGGTCATCCTCTCGTCCGGCAGGAACAGGAGCGTGAGCAGAGCGAACGCGAACAGCCCGACGAACGGCAGCTGACGCTCGACGACACCGCCCTCCGGGCCGAGGTGCCGGGCGAGGCGCCGCAGGTAGCGCGAGCCGGAGGCGACGAGGTTCTCGGGCTCGTCGGCCCAGAGGCTGGTCACGGAGCGTCCCCGAGGGCCCGGGTCAGCGCGCCCTCCACGCCCTCGCGCGTGAACGGCTTCGGCAGCCAGGCCTCGACCGGCGGGTAGTCGTCGGCGTCGAGCACGGAGGTGACGACGATCGGGAGCCCGGGGCGGCGCACGCGCAGCACGTCGACCAGCTCCCAGCCGCCCATGCCCGGCAGCCGGAGGTCGACGAACGCGACGTCCACGGCGAGGTTCTGCTCGTCGCCGAGGGCCTCCTCGGCGCTCTTGGTGGCGACGACGTCGCAGCCGAGCCGGCGCAGGTGCCGGCTGATCAGGGCGAGCTCGTCGGGCTCGTCGTCGACGACCAGCGCCCGGGGGCTCACGCGGCGACCCCGTGCAGCAGCAGCGCCGCGACGGTGATCGCCACGGACACCAGGCCGACAACGACCAGCAGCCGGCGCTCCGACCGCCGGTTGGACCGGATCTCGTCCTCGAGGGCGTCGGGCGTCAGCGTCGCCCATCGGCGGGACTCGTCGCTCATCCCATCACCCGTCCTGTCTTCTCGGTCTTGTCCCACACGGCCGCCGCGCCCCGCCACTGCTTCACGTACGCGTCCAGCGTGATCGCGCACAGCACCGGACCGAACCCCACCACGTAGAGCAGAGGCAGCGCGAGCCACCGCACCGGGCGCGCCCGCTCGAGCTGCTTGACCAGCCACGCAAGGACCATCGCCAGCACCGACCAGGAGTAGAGGGTCAGCGTCCAGACCTCCCGGCCCGTCGCGCTCATCTCCAGCCCCAGCAGCTCCGGGATGCGGACCTCCCAGAGCCCGGGGAACCAGGCCGCGCTCATGACGACGAGCGCCCCGAGCCCCGGGAACGCGAGCCCCTGGAACCACGACCGGCGGGCGGTCTCCCGGTCGAGCATCAGGGTCGTGGCGGTGATGAACACGTACGCGACGACGGCCACCCACCAGAAGCCCTCGAACACCGCCGCGGCCGTGACCCCGTCGGTGAAGTACAGCCCGACCAGGCCGACGGCGGCGAACACCATGGCCACCGGGAGCAGGTAGATGGCGAACCAGATGATCCCGAAGTCGAGGTTGCCCAGGTGGTGGGTCCGGGACGGTCGGAACCAGACCGTGCGGAAGTTGCGGGTGATCTGCACGTTCCCGCGCGCCCAGCGGACCCGCTGCTTCCACAGGGCGGTCACGCTGTCCGGCTCCTCGGCGAGCACCACGGAGGCCGGCTCGAACACCACGCGCCGCCCGTTGAGCTGCGTGAGGAAGGTGGTGTACGTGTCCTCGGCGAGCGTGGACGTGTCCACCTGGCCGCCGACCGCCTCGAGGTTGGCGCGCGAGTGGAGCTGGGCGCCGCCGGCGAGGCACGCCATCGCGCCCATCACGTTCTGCGCCCGACGGGCGGCCGCCTGGGCGGTCACGTACTCGTAGCCGATGAACCGCGCGACGCTACCCGGCCTGCTGCTGCCCTCACGGATGAACGCGGTGACCGCGCCGACGTTCTCGTCGGCCAGGTGGCGCGTCATCCGGCGCAACGAGTCAGGCCGGTAGATGACGTCGKCGTCMATGATGAGCAGCGCCTGCATCCAGTCGTCCGCGAGCGCGGACCGGATGCCGTGGTTGAGCGTGTGGGCCTTGCCCTGGCCGCCCTGCTCGCGGCGCAGGTGCACGATCCGGTCGTCGTACTCCGCCGCCTTGGCGCGGACCACGTCGGGGGTGTCGTCGGTGCTCGCGTCGTCGACCACGAACACCTTGAGCCGGTCCGGCGGGTACTCCAGCCCCATGAGCCGGTCCAGCGACGCGGCCAGCACGGCGCCCTCGTTCCAGGCGGGCACGATGACGACCACGCGCGGCAGGTGCGGTGCCGCGAGCCGCAGGTGGTTGCGGAAGGCGTGCACCGGCACCAGCAGGTACTGGTAGAGGCCGGCCAGCACCGGGATCGCCCCGATGCCGACGAGCGCGACCAGGACGGCGACGAGGGCGGTGCGCCCGACGTCGCTCATCCGCGCACCCAGCTGTAGACGCCGACGTCGGCCGCGTCGTGCGCGTCCGTCGACGCGACCAGCGGGACACCGCGCGCGCGCAGCCGGTCCGTGGTGCGCGGGCCGGGGCAGTGCCACTTCTCGTTGACCTCGACGAGCGTCCCGGTCGCGACCGCCGCCTCCGCGAGCGCGTCGAGCAGCTCGTCCGGGACGTCGTCCTCGGTCAGGCCGATCTTCGGGAGGATCGAGAACGGGTGCGCCAGCTGGGCCCGGCCCACCGCCTGCATGGCGCGGATCGTGGCGGTGACCAGCATCTCGACCACGTCGGCCGGGGCGAGTCCGGCGTCGATCCGCTCGCGCGTGGCGCGGGGGCTCCACGGTCCGTCCGGGCCGGGGACCTGGTGGTCGGCCAGCAGCACGCGGTCCGCGCCGTGGGCGGTGCCGAGGGCGGCGAGCACCTCGGGCGGGGCGTCGACCGCGCCGGACGCGTCGAGGATCTTGGCCTCGACGCCGGACAGGACCGTGAGCCCCTCGAGCCGCGGCAGGGCGCGGACCACCGAGAGGAACTCGGGGACGTAGGTCGTCGAGACGCGGACGTGGTCGACCATCCGGATCTCGCGCAGGTGCCGGCGCTGCGCGGCCGCGAGGTTCTCGGCCGGGGTGCTGACGGCGTCGTCGGAGAAGGTCGAGTGGACGTGGTGGTCGCCGTCGGTCGACGGGCTCATCGTGGGGGCAGGACGTCGGCGATCGGCAGGAAGACGTCCTCGAGGTAGCGCACGTTCGCGATCTCCTGGAAGTCGACGTGGTCGGGGACGGGCCGGCCGAAGACCGCGTCGAGCGTGAGCGACGGCATGTCCACGCCCGCCGCGATCGTCAGCGGCATCGCGCCGGGGAACCGGGGGTTGACCTCGAGCAGCGCGGGCCGGCCGTCGACGTCGCGCTTGAGCTGCACGTTCGCCACGGTCGTCAGCCCGACGGCACGCGCGACCGCCGACGCCGTCTCGATGAGCTCCTCGTCGTGGACCGTGACCCCGGCGACGGCGACGCCGGAGTCCACCCGCAGGCGCGCGCGAGGCACGGCGGCGATGACCGTGCCGTCGAGGCCGGCCAGGACGTCGACCGAGTACTCGTCGCCCGGCAGCAGCTCCTGGACCAGGAGGTCCTCGTCGGCGTCGTGCACCGCGTCGAGCTCGGCCTGCGAGCCCACCAGCCGGACCCCGCGCGAGCCGGCGCCGCGGCGTGGCTTGACGATGACCGGGAAGTCCCAGCCGGAGACGGCCTGCGGCGTGCCGACCAGCTCGGTGCGCGGCACCCGGACGGTCCGGGCGCACGCGCGGGCGAGCGCGAGCTTGTCGAGGCAGGTCTCCAGCGTGGCCAGCGCCGGCGAGGCGAGGATCGCACCCAGGTCGTCGCGGACCGCGGCCAGCAGCGGAAGCTCCACGTCCACCGTCGGGAAGACCACGTCGATGCGGTCGTCGCGGACGATCTGGCGCACGACGTCGACGAAGTCGTCGGCCTTGCCTGCGGGCACGAGCCGCCGGTGCGCGGCGTCGACCAGGTAGAGCGCGCTGGCCCAGCGGTCCATGTCGGCGGCGATCACCTCGACGTCGCCGCGGCGCAGCAACGAGCGGATCACCGCGACCCCGGCCGGTCCCCCGGCACCCGTGACCAGGACCCTCATGCGTGACCTCCGTGCTCGTCGATCGTGGCGGCATCCTCGACGGCGACCACGCCGGCCGCCCGTGCCTTGCCGCTGAGCATCGCCGCCGCGCGCACCATCTCCAGCGGCTCGACGTACTGCCCGGTGCCGAAGCGCGACCAGTACCGCGCGGTCGCGCGCACCAGGTCCGGCTCCATGTAGTCGCGGTGCGACTGCGAGGCGAACGCCGCGAGCATCTGCAGCTTCGCCTCCATGAAGCCGTCGACCGGCACGAAGCGGCTCGGCCGGAAGTCGATAGTCGAGGAGGGGCTCTGAAAGCAGGCGAGCGAGGGGACCTTGCGCGCGGCCACGTCGACGGCCTGCCGCACGGCCCGGTGGTCCTGGTGCCGGTCGTGCTCGCTGTGCGTGTAGACGATGGTCGGCCCGACCTCGCGGATGAGGTCCTCGATGGTCGTGATGAGGCCGCCTGCGGGATCGAGCCGGGTGTCCTCGTAGTCGTGCAGGTAGAGCCGGGCGCCGATGATCGCGGCCGACGAGAGCGCCTCGTGCCGGCGGGACTGCACGTCGCCTCCGATGGCCCCGCTGGACAGCGTGAGGATGACGACGGTGTCCCCGGCCGCGCGGTGCGAGGCGAGGGTSGCGCCGACSCCGATCTCGACGTCGTCSGGGTGWGCCCCGACGGCCAGCACGGTCTCGGTGGCGCCGGCGGCGTCGCGCTTGACGCGACCCTCGAGGGCGAGCGCGGAGATCCGCTCGAGCAGGGTCGCCGCGCCGACGGGCTTGACCAGGAACTCGTCGGCGTCGCGGCGCAGCGCCTCGACGGCGTAGTCGACGCYGGCGAAGGCCGTCATGACCGCGACGGGCGTCCCGGCGGCGCGCGAGCGCAGCTCCCCCAGCAGCTCGAGGCCGCTCATGCCGGGCATCTGGATGTCGGTCAGCACCACGTCGAACTGGTGTGCCGCCACCTCGGCCAGCGCGGACATCGGCTCGTGGACCACCGTCACGTCCATGCCGCCGCGCCGCTCCAGCACCGTGCGCACGTACTGCGCCGTGTCGGCGTCGTCCTCGACGACCAGGACCCTGATCTGCTCGTTCGTCACGCGTGTGTTGCCCTCCGTCGCCGGCCGGTGCTCCCACGGTATAGGTAGGGATGGGACGACCGCGCACCGGGGAATAGGTGCTGGCCTCCCCCTGTTGAGCGGCAAGTACATGCAAACGCATGGACCTCTTCACTTAGCGAGGCGCGAGATGCAGTTCGGGATCTTCACCGTCGGCGACGTCACCACCGATCCGACGACCGGCCGGACGCCGGACGACACGGAGCGGGTGCGCAACATGCTCACCATCGCCCAGCACGCCGACCAGGCGGGCCTGGACGTCTTCGCGACGGGCGAGCACCACAACCCGCCGTTCGTCCCCTCGTCGCCCACCACCATGCTGGGCTACCTGGCGGGCACGACGAAGAACATCATCCTGTCCACCGCGACGACCCTGATCACGACCAACGACCCGGTGCGCCTGGCCGAGGAGTACGCGATGCTCCAGGTCATCTCCGACGGGCGCATGGACCTCATGATGGGCCGCGGCAACACCGGCCCCGTGTACCCGTGGTTCGGTCAGGACATCCGCCAGGGCATCCCGCTGGCCATCGAGAACTACGCCCTGCTGCGCCGCCTCTGGGAGGAGGACGTCGTGGACTGGCAGGGCAAGTTCCGCACCCCGCTGCAGGGCTTCACCTCGACCCCGCGTCCCCTCGACGGCGTCCCGCCGTTCGTCTGGCACGGCTCGATTCGGAGCCCCGAGATCGCCGAGCAGGCCGCGTACTACGGTGACGGTTTCCTGCACAACGCGATCTTCTGGCCGCTGGAGCACGCCGCGCAGATGGTCAACTTCTACCGCCAGCGCTACGAGCACTACGGGCACGGCCAGGCCGACCAGGCCATCGTCGGGCTCGGCGGCCAGGTGTACATGCGCAAGAACTCGCAGGACGCCGTCAAGGAGTTCCGGCCCTACTTCGACAACGCGCCCGTCTACGGGCACGGTCCGTCGATGGAGGACTTCATGCGCGACACCCCGCTGACCGTGGGCAGCCCGCAGGAGGTCATCGACCGCTACGGGAAGTTCCGCGAGCAGGTCGGGCACTACCAGCGCCAGATGTTCCTGATGGACCACGCGGGTCTCCCGCTGAAGACCGTGCTGGAGCAGATCGACATCCTCGCGACGGAGGTCGTCCCGGTGCTGCGCGCCGAGGCCGAGTCCGCCCGTCCCGCGCACGTGCCGGCTGACCCGCCGTCGCACGCCTCGCGTGTCGCCGCCGCCAAGGCGGCAGGTACGGTGCACGAGCAGATCGTTGCCGAGGACACCTTCACGGGCCTGCGGGCCGAGGACTCGCTGTCCTCATGACAACTTCTTCGTCTTCTTCAGGAAGGGACGTGCGATGAGCGAGCGCTCGATCGTCGTCATCTCGGCCGGGCTGTCCCAGCCCTCGTCGACGCGCCTGCTGGCCGACCGGCTGGCCGACGCGACCGTCACCGAGCTCGCCGCCCGCGGCATCACCGCGCGAGTCGAGACCGTGGAGCTGCGCGACGTCGCCCACGAGGTGGTCAACATGACCCTCTCGGGMTTCGCCTCCGGCCCGCTGAAGGACGTCATCGAGAAGGTCACGGCTGCCGACGGCGTCATCGCCGTCACGCCGATCTTCTCGGCGTCGTACTCCGGGCTGTTCAAGTCGTTCGTCGACATCCTCGACAAGGACGCCCTCGTCGGGCGGCCCGTGCTCGTGGGCGCGACGGGCGGCACCGGGCGGCACTCGCTCGCGCTCGAGTACGCGCTGCGGCCGCTGTTCGCCTACCTGCGGGCCGACGTCGCCGGCACGGCCGTGTTCGCGGCCACCGACGACTGGGCCGACGGCGGCGGCGACGACGTCAACCCGCTGCCGAACCGGATCCGGCGGGCTGGTCGCGAGCTTGCCGAGATGGTGGCCGACCGGGAGCCGTCCGCGCCCGTGGGCCTGTACGACGCCGTCCCGTCGTTCGACCAGCTGCTCGGCGGCGCATAGGCGCTCTCATGACGAAGGGGCCCGACAGATGTCGGGCCCCTTCGTCTTTGCGTGTGCTGGGGCTACTGCGGGCTCAGAGTGAACGCGGACCCGGTCGAGGCCGGCTCCACGTCGAGACGCTGGTCCGCGAGCGTCAGGGACGCCTCGTGGTCGACGTAGACGCGGGTCGACCCGTCCGTCACGACGTCGTCGCCCGGGAGGGGCTCCGGGACGAGCGCGAGCTCGAAGCCGCCCGCCTCCTGCTGGGCGATCMGGAGACCGCCGGTGTCGTCGGGCAGACCGGCGTTCGTGGTGAGCGTGTGCACGGCGTCGCGGGCGCTGTCAGTCAGGGTGAGCACGATGGCTCTCCTTCCGTTGCCGGGGGCGCCACCCCTTGCGGGGCGGCTCGTCGGACGTCTCCACCGTCGCCATGGGCGCGAGGGCGGCGCAACTCGGGGTCCGCTGGGTGAGACCGGCTGCGTCCGTTCCCGTCGGGCGGTCGCCTGGACGGCCCATCGGCCCTAGGCTCCGCTCTCGCGTGTCGTGGGTGGTGGTTCGTTCGCCGGTTGCCGGTCGCTTCGCTAGCGTCGACCGCATGCCGATCCCGCTGTGGGTCACGCGCGTCAACCGGCGTGTCACCAACCCGGTCATGGAGCGCTTCTCCGACTGGCTCCCGCCGCTCGCGACCCTCCACCACGTCGGCCGCCGCAGCGGTCGTCGGTTCCGCACACCAGTCTTCGCCTTCACGACGCCGCGGGGCATCGTGATCGCGCTGACCTACGGGCCGGACGTCCAGTGGCTGCAGAACATCGAGGCCGGCGGCGAGGCGCGCCTGGTCCGGCGGGGGCAGGCGTTCGTGCTCAGCGACCCGCAGCGGCTGCACGGCCCGGACGGGGCCCGATGGATGCCGCCGGTGATCCGTGCCGCGCTCGCCCTCATGGACGCGGACGAGTTCGTCATGCTGGACGCGGCGCCGGTCCGGGCGGCGGCGCGGCGGTCGTCGTCGGCACGCGTCGAGGAGGAGTAGCCATGGTGCGCGAGGGATATCCGGCGGCGAACGTCGACGAGTACCTGGACCTGGTCCCGGCGGCTCAGGGTGCCGCGCTCCGGGTGGTCCGCGACAGGCTCGTGGCCCTCGTGCCCGACGCGGAGCAGGTGATCT
>NZ_JBFULZ010000180.1:0-8521 GCF_054049635.1 Cellulomonas sp. P5_C6
GTCGATGCCGGACCGGCGGACGCGGACGTCGTCGGCGCCGGCTGCCCTCCCGCGGGCATGGCCGCCCCGGTCCGCGCGGAACCGCTGCGGGCCGCGGCGGTTGCGGCCACCGCGCCGGAGCCCTCCTCGCGGTCGCCGTCGTCGGCGGACGAGCTGTCGGTGGTCTCGCTCACGCTCTCGACCGCTCCGGACGTCGCCGGCGGCTCGTCCGACGAGGCCTCCGTGGACTCGGCATCCTCGGCCAGCGGGCCGGGCGCCTCGTCGACGAGGCCGTCCGGGTGGATCAGCAGCGACCACACCCCGTCGGGGTCGCGGACCTGCACAGGCACGGGCCGGCCCACCGACTCGGCGAGCGCGGCGATGCGACTGGTGATCGCGGCACCCGCTTCCGCGAGGTTGGCCATCCGCACCCGCTCGATGACACCGTCGACCGAGATCTCACCGGTGCCGTCGTCGCGCACCTCGGCGCGGATGTCGGGCAGTCGGGTCGCCGTCGTCGTGTTCTGCCCGTCGGTGCCGTCACTCATGGTGTTGTTGCCCCTCGCTCCCAGTCGTCCGCACCCGAAACTACGCCGCGCGGGCCCCGCGTGCATCGTCGAACCGCAGGCCAGCGCACTGGCGCACCTCCCGGGAGCCGTCCCGTCGGGGCCCTGAGCAGGGTCCGACGACGCATCGGGCGGCTCGGACGTGAGATCGGGCACTGCCGGACAACCCGGGCGTGTCGCCGCGGGCCGCGGGCTCAGTCGTCGGCGAGGACCTCGAACCACACCGTCTTGCCGTCGGGGTGGGTCTGGATCCCCCAGTCGGACGACAGCGCCTCGACCAGCGCCAGGCCGCGCCCGCTCGGAGCGGTCGGCTCCGGGTGCCCGACGGTCGGGGTGCCGCCGCCGGTGTCGCGGACGCCCACGCGGACCGTCGACCCGTCGATGCGCACGTGGACCCGGACGGCACCGGCGGCGGGTCCGTGCACGACGGCGTTGGACACGAGCTCCCCGGTCAGCAGCTCGACGACCTGGTTGGAGGCCCCGCCCACGCCGGCGTCGGCGATCGTCCGCATGACCCAGTGCCGGGCCGCGCGGGGGGCGGAGCGCTCCGCCTCGACGACGAGCTCGCCGTCGATGATGTGCGCGTCACGACGTCGCACGCTCGCAGCGCTCCGGAGATCTCGCACATCACCCACCCGACCAGAGTGCCCGACCGCGGACGGTCGTGCCCGGGGGGACCACCGACGCGTCCGGGTGAACGGACGTCGGCGAGGAGGTCGTCCGACCCCGCGCTCGGGGTCAGCGCTGGTGGCTCACCAGGCCGACGAGGTTGCCCTCGGAGTCGCGCACGAAGGCCTGCCACTCGTCGGTGCCCGCGGGGCCGAGGGTGTCGTCGTCGTGGTGGAAGATCACGTGCGGCTCGGAGTCGACGACGACTCCTCGAGCCCGGAGCCGCTCGACGGTCGCGGCCACGTCGTCGACCCGCAGGTAGAGAAGCGCCGACGGCGCTCCCTGGTCGAGCAGCAGGCGGACGCCGTCCAGGTCGAAGAAGAGGAGGCCGGGCGGGTCGAACCGCGCGGTCGGCGGCGCGCCCAGGAGGTCGGCGTAGAAGGCGGCCGCGCGATCGAGGTCTGTCGCCCGCTGAGCGACCTGCACCAGTCCCATGCGGCACATCGTGCACCTGGTCAGCCCTGTCTGAGGTACCTCAGACGCCCGCAGATGGACCTCAGGCCGACGGCACCCCACCTCAGGCGATCGTCCGGYTGATCCGGTGCCGAGAACCCGTCACCCTCCCGATCCGCGGACCCACGCCTCACGACGACAGTCATACCTGTCAACGAGAGCCGGGCAGATCGTCCGGCGTACATGAGGAGGACACCATGGCTGACTTCTGGGGACCTGCCTTCGACGCCGAGCTCGCCTACCGTCACGAGCGCCTGTTCACCGCGCTCCGCGGTATCCCGGCCGACGACGAGCACGCCGGGCACCACGAGCACGACGTCCAGGCGATCACTCGTGAGCTCGGCAGCGTCGCGGCCGCCGCTCGACCCGACGGCTCGCTGCGGCCCGTGCGACTGGCGCACCCGCTGGCCACTGCCGCGCGTGGGTGGCTGCTGCGAGGATCTGGGGCATGGCACGTGGCTCGATGAGCACACCCTTCGTCGCCCGCGCGCTGCAGGTCGACCAGCTCACGCTGGCGCTGCAGCGCGCGGGCGTCGGCGAGCCGTCCGTGGTCCTGCTCGGGGCGGACGCGGGCGTCGGCAAGACCCGGCTGCTGCGGCACGTCGCCGAGCTGGCGGACGCGGCCGGCGCGACGGTCGTCGTGGCCCACTGCGTGGACCTCGGCGAGATCGGGCTGCCGTACCTGCCGTTCGCGGAGGCGCTGTCCCAGCTGCGCACGCTCGCCCCGGAGTCGGTGGACGCGGTGGTCGCCAACCGCCCGGCGCTCGCGCGGCTGCTGCCCGGCCCGAGCGGCTCGGGGTCGGCGCCCGACGACCAGGCGAACCGCCTGCAGCTGTTCGACGGCCTGGTCGAGGCGTTCGGGTCCGTCGGCGGCCCGGAGCATCCGCTGCTGCTCGTGCTCGAGGACCTGCACTGGGCGGACGCGTCGAGCCGCGACGTGCTGCGGTTCCTCGTCTCCCGGCTGCGCGACCAGCACCTGCTCGTCGTGGCCAGCTACCGCACGGACGACCTGCACCGGCGCCACCCGTGGCGACCGGTCGCCGCCGAGCTCGCGCGCCATCCCCGGGTCGAGCGCCTCGACCTGGCGCCGTTCACCGACGACGAGCTGCGCGACTTCACCACCGCGCTGAGCGGCTCGCCGCTGACGGAGAGCACCCTGCGCCGGGTGATCGACCGCTCGGAGGGGAACGCGTACTTCGCCGAGGAGCTGCTGGAGGCCGGGGCGGAGGCCGACGAGCTCCCGTGGTCGCTGGCGGACGTGCTGCGCTCCCGGCTCGAGCAGCTCGACCCGTCCGTGCAGCGCCTCGCGCGGATCGCGTCCGCCGCCGGCCGCCGCGTGTCCGAGCCGCTGCTGCGCGCCGCGGTGTCCGCCGACGGTGACCTGCAGCTGACCGCCCCSGGGGTCTTCGACACCGCGCTGCGCGAGGCCGTCGCCCACCACGTGCTGGTCGGCGAGGACGACCTGATCGCGTTCCGGCACGCCCTGCTGGCCGAGGCGGTCTACACCGACCTGCTGCCCGGGGAGCAGTCCTCGTTGCACCGGGCCTACCTGCGGGTACTGCGCGACGACCCCTCCCTCGGGCCGTCGTCCCAGCTCGCCTCGCACGCCCTGCGCGCCCCCGACCTGCCGACGGCGCTGCTCGCCTCACTCGACGCGGCCGAGCAGGCGCACGAGGTCCTCGCGCCCGCGGAGGAGCTGCGCCACCTCGAGGTGGTCCTGCGCCTGTGGGAGGCCGTCCCCGAGGTCACGGCGGCGCTCGGCCGCGGTGAGCGCGCCGGTGCTCCCGCGCCCGTGGCGGAGGCCTCCACGATCCGGGACCACATCGACGTCCTCGTCGAGGCCGCGGGTGCGGCGAGCCGTGCGGGGCAGGTCGACCGCGCGGTGCAGCTGGCCCGGTCCGCGGTCGAGGAGAGCGCAGGCGACGTGCACAGGCAGGCGAGCCTGCGGACCAGCCTCGCGCGGTACCTGCTCGGGGTCGAGAGCATCCACGACGCCCTGGAGCAGTCCTCCCGCGCGCTGGCGGACCTGCCGGAGGCGCCGTCGCCGGCCCGGGCGTGGGCGCTCGCCACGTACGCGCGCAGCGCGCTGAACGCCGACCTCGACGCCGAGGCGGAGGTGGCGGCGACGAGCGCGGTCGAGCTGGCCCGGGCGGTCGACGCGGCCGACGCGGAGTCCGACGCCCTGACGACGCTCGCCGTGCTCGTCGTGGACGACGAGAACCGGGCGGCGGAGCTGCTGAAGACGGCGCTGGCCCGGGCGAAGGAGGCGTGCGACTACGTCACCGAGCTGCGCACGACGTTCAACCTGGCGAGCAACCGGTACTACGCCGGGGACATCGCCGGCGCCACGCAGGTGACCGCGGACGGGGTCGAGCGCGCCCGCTCCCTCGGCATGACGTGGAGCGTCTACGGGGTCGAGCTGCACATGTTCACGCAGCTCATCCGGTACGTCTCGGGGGACCTGACGCCGGCGTCGATCGGCGCGGTGCCCGACGACCTGGCGCCGACCCTGCTGGCCGTCAGCCTGTACGCGGCGGTGGCGCGTGGTGACGAGGACACCGCCGAGCGCGGGCACGCCCTGGAGCCCAGCTGGGCCCGGGACGGGCTGATCGCGCTGGTGGCGGGCGGCTGCACCATCGACGCCCACACGTGGCGCGGCGAGCTGGACGAGGCGATCGCGCTGTCCCTGCGGCTGCTCGAGCACCTGTGGCGTGCGTGGTCCGACTACTTCCTGGGCGGCATCTGGCTGGTCGCCCTCGCGCTCGGCGCGCTCGCCGACGCGGCCGCGCAGGAACGGCTGCTGGGCAAGGACGTCTCCGAGCGCGTCGCTCTGGGCGACCGGCTCATCGAACGGGCCGCGACCACGGCCGAGCGGGGACGACCGCGCGGCGGACGCCTCGGGCCCGAGGGCCGGGCCTGGCTCTCCCGGGCCCACGCCGAGCACTCGCGGCTGGCCGGCACCAACGACGTGGACCTCTGGCGGGTGACGGTCGCGGAGTTCGACTACGGCTACCGCTACGAGGTGGCGCGCAGCCGGTTCCGGCTCGCCGAGGCCCTGCTCGAGCACGGCGACCGGGAGGCCGCGCTGCGCGAGGCCGGGATCGCCCTGACCGAGTCCGACGCCATGGGCGCGGAGCCGCTGGCGACCGCGGTCCGGGGCCTCGCGCGGCGCGGGCGGCTGGACCTGCCGGGCATCCGCGTCGGCGGTGCGGACGTGCTGACCGCCCGGGAGGCCGAGGTCCTGGCGCTGGTCGCCCAGGGGCTCTCGAACCGGCAGATCGGGGAGAAGCTGTTCATCTCCGGCAAGACGGTCTCCGTGCACATCTCCAACCTGCTGGCCAAGCTCGGCGTCTCGGGCCGCGCGGAGGCCGTGTCGGTGGCCCACCAGCGCGGGCTGATCGGCGCGGGCTGAGAGGCCACGGGTTGATGGGCACGAGCCGTGACCAGCACCTAGGTTGAGCAGCATGTCTCCGTCGAAGACTCCCGCGGTCGAGCTCGAGGTGCGCGGCCGGACCGTCCGGGTCAGCAGCCCCGACAAGATCTACTTCCCCGAGCGCGGCCTGACCAAGCTCGACGTCGTGCAGTACTTCATCGCGGTGGGCGACGGCATCCTCGGCGCGCTCCTGGATCGCCCGACGACGCTCGAGCGCTGGCCCAAAGGCGTGTTCGAGGGCGCCAAGCTGGCCACCCGCGCGGACTCGACGGGCGACGCGTTCTACCAGAAGCGCGTCCCGCAGGGTGCGCCCGAGTACGTGAAGACGGCCCGGATCACGTTCCCGAGCGGCCGGACGGCCGACGAGGTCGCCCCGAGCGAGCTGGCGGTGGTCGCGTGGGCCGCCAACCTGGGCACGCTGACGTTCCACCCCTGGCCGGTGCTCGACGACGACGTCGACGCACCCGACCAGATCCGCATCGACCTCGACCCCCAGCCGGGCACCGACTTCTCCGACGCCGCCCGGGTGGCCCCGCGGGTCCGGGAGCTGCTGGCGGAGCACGGAATGGAGGGATCCCCGAAGACGTCGGGCGGCCGCGGCATCCACGTCTTCGTGCCCATCGAGCCCCGCTGGTCGTTCGTCGAGGCCCGCCGCGCCACCATCGCGTTCGGCCGCGAGCTCGAGCGCCGGATGCCAGCCGAGGTCACCATGAAGTGGTGGAAGGAGGAGCGCGGCGAAAAGATCTTCGTCGACTACAACCAGATGGCTCGCGACCGCACCATCGCCTCCGCGTACTCGATCCGCACCAACCCGCGCGCGACGACGTCGGCACCGCTGCGCTGGGCCGAGGTCGCCGACGTGCACCCGAACGACTTCGACGTGACCACGATGCCGGCCCGCTTCGCCGAGGTGGGCGACCTGTTCGCCCCGCTGGTCGCCCGCGCGGCACCGCGGTACTCCCTCGAGTCGCTGCTCGAGCTGGCGGACCGGCAGGAGTCGGACCACGGCGAGGGCGACCTGCCGTATCCCCCGGAGTACCCGAAGATGCCCGGCGAGCCCAAGCGGGTCCAGCCGAGCAAGGACCGTGACCGCCCCCGCTGACCCTCCCGGGGCCCTGGTCTACGCCTCCGGGCGCGGCCGATGGGTCCTGTTCGCGACCGTCCTGGGCTCCGCGATCGCGTTCATCGACGCCACGGTCGTGACGATCGCCCTCCCGACGATCGCCGAGGACCTCGACGCGACGACGGCCGACCTCCAGTGGACCGTCAACGCGTACGCCCTGACGCTCGCGTCGTTCCTGCTGCTGGGCGGCTCGCTGGGCGACCGGTTCGGCCGGCGCCGGGTGTTCCTCGTCGGCGTCGTGTGGTTCGCGGTGGCGTCCCTGGCCTGTGCGGTCTCGCCGACGATCGGCGCGCTGAACGCCGCCCGCGCGGTGCAGGGCGTCGGCGCGGCCCTGCTCACGCCGGGCTCGTTGGCCATCCTCCAGTCGTCGTTCAGCGGGCCGGACCGGGGCCGCGCGATCGGCGCCTGGTCGGGGCTGGGCGGCATCGCGGGCGCGGTCGCGCCGTTCCTCGGCGGCTGGATCGTCGAGGTGACCACGTGGCGATGGATCTTCGGCATCAACATCCCGCTCGCGGCGCTCGTCGTGGTCGTGGCCATGTGGCGGGTGCCGGAGAGCACCGACCCGAGCGCCCAGAAGAAGCTCGACATCGCGGGCACGGTCCTCGGCGCGCTCGGCCTGGCCGGGATCACGTACGGGTTCACGGCCTGGACCGAGCGTGGGGAGCCCGACGCGCTCGTGTGGGGCTCGCTGGCCTTCGGCGTCGCGGCGCTGGTCGCGTTCGTCTTCGCCGAGTCGCGCGCGAAAGCCCCGCTCCTCCCACCCGCGCTCTTCCGCTGGCGGCCGTTCGCGGGCACCAACGCGGCGACCCTGCTCATCTACGCGGCGATCTCGGGGCTCTTCTTCTTCTTGGTGGTGACCCTGCAGGTGGTCGCCGGGTACTCGCCGCTGGCCGCGGGGCTCGCGCCGTTGCCGGTGACGGTGCTCATGCTGCTGCTCTCCCCCCGGGCGGGCGCGCTGAGCTCCATCATCGGCCCGAAGATCCCGATGACGGTCGGTCCGCTGGTGTGCGCGGTCGGCGCCGCGCTGCTGGGCACCATCGGCCCCGACTCCCCGTACCTCACGCACGTGCTGCCAGGCGTCCTGGTCTTCGGGCTCGGGCTCTCGGCGACCGTCGCGCCGCTGACGACGACCGCGCTCGCCGCGGCCCCCGACCACCTCGCCGGCGTCGCCAGCGGTGTCAACAACGCGGTCGCCCGCGTCGCCGGCCTGCTGGCCATCGCGGTCCTGCCGCTCGCCGCCGGGGTCGGCTCGTCGCTGACGGACCCTGCGACCCTCGAGCCCGCCAACCGCATCGCGATGCTCGTCTGCGCCGCGCTGCTGGCCGGCGGCGCCGTGATCTCGCTGGTCACCGTGCCGTCGAGCGCGGACGCGGTGCGCCCGACAGCGTGAGCCGGCGGCACCGTCCGGCCCGGCTCAGACCTTCCAGACCGTGTCGTCGAGCGGATCGGTCCGGTCGACGACCAGGGTGGCAACCGGGTCCGCCGTGTCTCCGTAGCTCACCGGCGGGAGCTCCGGGCGCCCCAGGTACATGTCCTGCACCTCGCCGAGGCCCTGCATGCCGGGGGCAAGGGTCCGTGCGGCTGGGACCGACCGGCGGGCGCCCTGCACCAGACGCCAGAGCGTGGCTGCACCGACGAGCGCGTAGAACCCGCAGACCACAACCGTCGCCAGGACGGTTCCGGCAAAGATCGACCAGACGAGCACAGCGAGCAGCGCGATGGCGGCCGTCACCATCGACCACGCCTTCAGGCTCACGCCGCACCTCCGTCGGTGTCGGCAGCGTCCCACAGCCGTGGCAGCGACGGAAGCCCTGGTCAGCCCACGAATTCGAAGTGCCAGTACTCCGGGTTCGAGCCGCTGCGGCCGGCCCACGACGGCGACATCCACCCGTAGGACGGTCCGTGCGTGACCAGCCAGTCGCGCTGCGGGGTGTCCCAGCCGTACTCGCAGGGCAGCTCCGGCACGTCGAGCGCGAGACCGGTGCCGTGCGTGGACGTCCCCGGCGTGGCGGCGACCGTGCCGAGCGCCTCCCGCATGGCCACCTGCGTGTCGTAGTCGCGGTAGGTCAGGTCGAGGTCGAGGTGGTGCCCGAACGCGGCGCGGAAGGCCACGTCGAGCCGTTCGAGCGCGGCCGCCGCGGCGTTCTTCAGGTAGTACGGCGTGCCGTGCGGGTCGACGTCCCACGAGATGGCCGTGAGGGCCGACGGGGGCAGCCTCCCGTTCGAGCCGTCACCGCCGACGGTCGCCGGGGACGTGTAGAACGGCGGACCCGAGTAGGTCGTCGCGCACGACGGGCC
>NZ_JBFULZ010000181.1:0-8484 GCF_054049635.1 Cellulomonas sp. P5_C6
GTCTAGGTCATCCGCGGTCCGTCGTCATCCGCCGTCCGTCGTCATCCGCCGTCCGCCGTCATCCGCCCTCCGTCGCTGAGGGCTCGGCGCTCGGGGCGTCGGTCGTGGGCTCGGCGGAGGCTGCGTCCTTGGCGGCCGTGAGCGCCGCCTGGAACGCCGCGAGCGTCGCCGCGTCGACCGTGCCGGTCACCGGGACCCCGAGGTCGGTCTGCGCTGCTCCGACGGCCGCCGTGAGCGCGTCCGACCACTGACCGTCGATCGGGCCGTCCCAGTACCCCGCCAGCTTGAGCGTCTGCTGCAGGGCCGCGGTCGAGGCCGTCGACGCCTGTGCAGCTGCGGCGCCCTTGGCCTCCACGGCGGCCTGGAGCGCCGCCGCGGTCGCCTTGTCCACGGTCCCGGTCTCGGGCAGCCCGCTCGCCTTCTGCAGGGCCTGCACTGCCGCGACCGTCTGGGGTCCGTAGATGCCGTCGACCGCGCCGGTGTAGTACCCGGTGTCGGCCAACGACTGCTGGAGCGCCGTCGTGTAGGCGCTCACGGTGGCGCTCGCCTCCGCCTGCCGCTCGTCGGAGAGGCACCCCGAGTCGGCGAACAGGCGCAGCCAGGCCATCTCGAGCGCCACGGCCGCCGAGTTGAACTGCTCGGACGCCTGCACCAGCGGAGTCTCCTGCGTGATGCCCGCCTGCGCCGACGCGAACTCCTCCTCGGCCTGCTGGACGCGCGTCACGCTGGCCGCCGGGACGGTGGGCACCGGGCTCGGCGACGCCTCGGTGGGCTCGGGTGCGGGTTCGCCGGCGGCCGCCGCCTGCGCCACGGCGAGCTCGAACTGGGCATCGGCCAGGTCCTGCTGGGCCTGGACCACGGCGTCCCGCGCGTCGACCGCGCCCTGGCCGGCGTCCTTCGACGCCGCCGCGGGGTCCGCGAGATCGGTGCCCGCCGTCTGGACGTCGCCGACGGTGACGGCGCTCTGGTTCAGCACGTCGCCGTACCGGTCCAGCGCCGTGATGTAGGTCGAGCTGGCGTCGCAGAACGTCGCCGCCGCATCCGTCGCCGCCGCCTCGGCGTCGGCGAGGGCCTTCTCCTTGGCGGCGACGTTCTCCTCGGCGCGCGAGACGTCGGACTGCGGCGATGCCGACGGTTCCGGCGTGCCGGAGGTGCACGCGGACAGCACGAGAGCGAGGCTCCCGGCCACCGCGAGCGCGATGACCTTGGGTACGCCCCGTCGAACGCCCGACCGGCTCATTCGACGATGTCGCGACCGTGGACCGTCAGCGCCCAGATCACGAAGAAGTCGATCGCGATGATGATCAGGCTCCACACGGGGTAGTACGGCAGCCAGGCGAAGTTGAACACGATGCTGAGAGCGGCCACGATCACGCCGACCGTGCGGGCCCACACCTGGCCGCTGAGCACGAAGATGCCGGCGAACGCGACGATGATGCCCACGACGACGTGGATCCAGCCCCAGGTCGTGACGTCGAACTCGAAGAGCCACTTCTGGCCGACCACGTAGAACGTGTCGTTGACGACCGCGACCAGTCCCTGCATCGCGTGCAGGACCCCGGCGATCATCATCATCGTCCCGGCGAACACGGTCAGTCCTACGGCGAATCCGCTGCGCTGCTCAGTCACGGTCCAGGCCCTTCTCGAGGTGGTGATGAGTACCCTGCGCAGGGCTGTCGACAGCCTGTCCGTCCCGAGTCATACGACCCCTGGAATCGGCCGAGAACCACCCTGACCTGGATCATTGCGGATGAATGGGGTCAGACACCAGCAGGCTCGCGCAGCGTCACTCGTTCAGGCAGGACGTGTCGTCGAAGGCCTGGGACAGCGAGAACCTCAGCGAGGAGAACGACCGCGTGCTGCCGAAGCTCGCCGACGGCCGGTGAAACGGCGGGCGGACGTCAGAACCGCCCGATCGACAGCCCCGCCCGCCGCCCGACCGACGACCCCAGCGCGATGCCGGCCAGCACGCCGAGCGAGATCGCGACCATGGTGGTGCCCGCGGTGACGACCGTCGAGAGCGCCTGGGCCCCGTTGCCGATGATCGAGGTCACCCCGACGAGCCCCAGGGCGCCCGGCACCAGCAGCCAGAACCCGGGCAGGAACCCGACGAGCGCCGGCGGCCCCGTCGGCCGGGTCGCGGCGAACATGGCGACCGGGGTCATCACCAGCGCGCCGACGAACGCCGAGAACGCGCTGCCGAACAGCAGCCCGCCCAGCACSTGGCCCGCGTAGGCGACGTACAGCACCAGCAGGATCCACGGCAGGCCCGCGCGCCGGGCGCAGTGGTGGAACACGACCCCGACGCCGAACACGAGCACCCCGACCCACGGGCCCGCCCAGCCGAGCGGCTGCGAGGCCACGGAGCCGACCGCCGAGGCCGGGACGCCGACCAGGGCCGCCGCGCCAGTGATGCCGATGGCCAGCAGGACGAGCTGCATGACGCCGGCGGCCAGCCGCGCCGAGCCCGCGATCATCTGCCGGGTGGCCAGGTCGATCGCCGCCGTCGTGAGCAGGGCGCCGGGCAGGAACGTGACCAGGGGCGCGACCAGCGGCGCGAGCAGGCCGATGTCGATCCCGGTGCGCTGCAGCAGGAACACCGCGACGGACACGACGAACGCGCTGCTCATCACCAGCAGCGCCTGGTAGGCGGCGGGCATCCGGACGGTGGCCACCTGCACCCCGGCGATCCCCGCGCCGAGAGCCGACGCGACCAGGACGTCGACCAGGCTCCCACCCAGGATCATCGCGAGGCCCGCGGAGACGCCGACGTACCCGAGCACCCTCGTCCCGCCGGGGTAGAGCGGCGGCGCGGCGACGGCCGTGCGGATCCGCTCGGTGCCCTCGACCGGCCCGACGTCGCCGGCCTCGGCCTGGTCCGCCACCTCCAGCACGTCCTGGACCTGGTGCAGCCGCAGCTGCCGCCAGCCGGCCGACGACGCCGCCGTCTGCGTCGACCGGCCGCCCGGCGCCGAGACCAGCAGCGCGGTGGGCAGCGCGATGACCTCGACGTCCGGGGCGCCGTTGACGGCGGCGACGCGCTCGAGCGTCCGCGTCACCTGGACCACCGGCGCGCTCGAGTCGATCATCGCCTCGCCGAGCACCATGAGGAACCGCACGGTGTCGGTCTCCATGTCGGACGGCAGCGCGGTGGGACCGGTCGCGTCGAGCACCCCGACCGGCGTCGCGGCCGCGACGGGCACCACGGCGTCCGCCAGCGGCATGGCCGGTCGCCGGCCCCGCGTGCGCCGGACGGCGAGGAGGAGCGCCGCGCCGGCGAGCACGAGGATCAGCAGCGCGGTGATGATCGCGCCGAGCGGGATGGTCGAGGTCGACACCGCCGGCTCGTGGGTGAAGGGCACCTCGACGACCACGGTCTGGGTGGGGGTCGGTTCGGGCGACGGGACCGCGGACGACACGTCGCTCGTCGGCACGGGCTCGGCCGTGGACGTCGGCGTCGGGGTGGCCGTCGGCGTCGGCTCGGGCGCCGGGGTCTCGGGCACCGCGGTCGTGGTGGTCGTGGGCTCGGGGACCGGCACACCGGGATCGGGCGACACGCCGGCGCCGGTCACCCCGGGGTCCGGCGCCACGGCGTCGGCGAGAGCGGCACCGGCGGGCAGGGTCATGCCGGGAACCGCGATGCAGCGACGGACCCTCGCATCCACTGCCTCCCCGGTGTCGCGGACACGTCGGACGCTATCGGTTCGTCCCCGACGTCGTCCGGGCGACGAACTGCGCGTAGCGGTCGAGGATCAGCGGCCAGTCGGTGAACTTGCGCCGGTCGGCCGCGTTCCCGTCGTCCCAGCCCCCGTGCTCGAGCTCGACGCGGGTCCCGCCGGCGTCGAGCGGCACGAACTGCACGGAGATCCTGCTCGGGTGCTCGCGCGTCTGCCCGAGCGTCGAGGTGTGCACGACGAGCGCGCCGCGGGCGATCGCCAGCACCCGCCCCCACTCGACGTCGCCGAGCGTCGCGTCGACGAGGTACACGCGCCCGCCCACCCGGGGCTCGATCACGGCTCCACGGAAGCCGGCGGGGTCCGGCGAGTAGTCGGGGTGCCACCACTGCCCGATGCCGTCGACCCACGCGTCGAACGCCTCGACCGGCGTGCAGCCGACGACGACCTCGTGGCGGACCGGCTCCATCACGCGACCGGGTCGTCGTCGCCGTACGTCGCGAGACGGAGCGTGCGCGCGTCGGCCGCGAGGATCCTCCCGACCACGTCCTGCAGCGACCCGACCGTGTCGGTCCCGGCCCGCACGAACCGCCCCGAGAGCTCGTCGAGCTCGCCGTCCCCGAACGCCCGGACCAGCTCGGCCACGGCCTCGACCGGGGTCCAGACGGTCCGGCCGTCGTGCATCGGCATCGACGTCGTCATCGCGGTCTCGACGTGGCCCGGCGCCAGGTCGAGCACGCGGATCCCCTGGTCCCGGTACTGCGCGTCGAGCTGCGTGGTGAACCGGGCCAGCGCGCCCTTGCTGATGGCGTAGCCCGTGTAGCTGGTCATCGCCCGGTGGCCGGCGCCCGAGTTGAGGTTGAGCACGCGGCCGCCGCCCCGCGCGAGCATGCCCGGCAGCACCGCGTGCGTCACCAGCAGCGGACCGCGCACGTTCGCCTCGATCACGCGCCAGGAGTCCTCGACGTCGTCGTCGACGAACGCGACCTCGGCGCGCTCGATGACGCCCGCGTTGTTGACCAGCAGGCCGATCCCGCCGAGCTCCTCCTCGACCCGCGCCACCGCGTCGAGCACGGCGGTGCGATCGATCAGGTCCGCGGCCGCGACGGTCACGTCCCCGCCGATCTGCTCGGCGACGGCTTCGAGGTGCGCCCGCGTCCGGCCCACCAGGGCGACCGCGTACCCGGCCCGCGCCAGTCCGATCGCGATCCCCCGGCCGATCCCCCGCCCGGCCCCGGTGACCAGCGCGGTCCTCATCGGGCCGCCTCGACGGCCTCGCGCAGCCGGTCCAGCTGCACCTTCCCGCGGTACCGCGTGCCGCCGACGAAGACCGCCGGCGTGCCCGTGACACCCGCCTCGATCCCCGCGGCGTAGTCGGCCGAGACCGCCGGCGCGTACGCCTGCGCACGGTCCCCGGCCACCTCGGTGGGGTCCAGGCCGAGCTGTCGGGCGGCGGCCCGCAGGTCCTGCTCGCCGAGCCGGTCCTGGTGGGACATGAGCTCGTCGTGCATCTCCCAGAACTTGCCCGACGCGCCTGCCGCCTCCGCCGCCAGCGCGGCCGACAGCGCGTAGGGATGCACCTCGAACAGCGGGAAGTGCCGCCACACCAGCCGGACCTGACCGCCGGAGGTGTCCACCAGCTCCCGCAGCACGGGCGCGGCGGCCCGGCAGTACGGGCACTCGAGGTCACCGAACTCGATCACGGTGACCGGGGCGTCGGGGCGGCCGTACACGTGCCGCTCGGCGGGGATGTCGTCTGCCATGGGTCGAGGATGCCCGACCGGAGCGGCGTCGGCGAGGTCGGACCGGCGGGGCGAGACGCCCCGCTCAGAGCCGCCGGGGCCGCAGGGGCGGGCTCGCCGTCCCCGCGCCGGCCGCGATGCCGTCCACCATCTCCCGCGCGGCGTCGAGCCCCGACCAGCGCGGACGCCAGTCGAGCTCCCGCTCGGCACGCGAGGTGTCGAGCAGTGGCGCCGCCATGCCCAGGTCGAGCCACCCGGGCGCGATCGGCACCAGCCGGGCGTGCCAGGCCGCGGCCAACGCCGCCCGCGCCTCGCTGACGGGGACCTCGCGCAGCCGCCCGCGCGCGACCAGGCCGGCGACCTCCGGGCCGCGCAGCACGTCGGGGGCGGCGAGGTTGAACGCGCCGCGGACCCGGCGCACCACCGCCTCGCGGAAGGCGTCGGCGGCGTCGTCCGCGTGGACCGCCTGGAGCCGCAGGCCGACGGGCCACGGCAGGACCGGGAGCCGGYCGTCGATCGCCCGCTTCGGGAGCCACGGACCCAGGAAGCTTCGCGAGACCTCGTGGCCCGCGGCGCGCTGGAACACCAGCGCGGGACGCAGCCGGGCGATCGCCAGGTCCGGGTAGCGCTCCTCCGCCTCGTCGAGCACCCGCTCGGCCGCCGCCTTGTCGACCGAGTAGGGCGACGAGCGCACACCGTCGGTCGCCCAGCCCTCGTTGCGCAGCACGTCACCGGACCCGGGCGAGTAGGCGCCGACGCTGGAGGCCACGACGACGTGCGGCACCCCGGCGCGCCGCGCGGCCTCGACCACGTTCCGTGTGCCCGAGACGTTGACGTCGTGCAGCCGCCGCCGGTCGTGGCTCGGTCGGACCGCCCAGGCCAGGTGCACGACCGCGTCGGCGCCGGTGAGCTCGGGCGCCAGGTCCTCGACGGCCGACGGCGCCGCGATGTCGCACGCGACCCACGTCGCCACGCCGTACGGGGTCGGCGGCGGTCGGCGCGGGACCCGCCGGGCGACGGCGACGACCGAGGTCACGGTGCCGTCGTCGACGAAGCGCCGCAGCAGCGCCGTGCCGACGTTGCCGCTGGCACCGACGACGACGACCCTCATGCGCACACGCTCGCAGCGATGCGGACGAGGCGCATCCGGGGAGGCGTGTCAGCCGCCCGGGAGGACGTCGACGACGTCGCTGGGGCCGAGCGCCGTCGCGTCGTCGGACCGGACCCCGTCGACCACGAACGCGCACCCGCCGATCAGCTGCGCGAGCTCGCCGCCGTGCCGCGTGAGCACCTGCGCGCGCAGCTCACCGACCGTCGAGGCGGGAACCTGCTCGGCGGCGGTGCCGGCGGCCTCGGCGGCGGCGGCCACGTAGCGGACGAGCGCCATGCCCCCATGCTGCCACCGGCGGGGTCAGAAGAGCAGGTGCTCGCGCGGCCGGCCCTTGGCCTCGAGCCCGAGCAGGAACTGCTTGCGGTCGAGGCCCGCGGCGAAGCCCGTGAGCGAGCCGTCGGCGCCGATCACCCGGTGGCACGGCACGACGATCGCGATCCGGTTGCGACCGTTGGCCGCGCCGACCGCGCGCGACGACGTCCGGGGGTCCAGCCCGATCTCCGCCGCGAGGTCCCCGTACGAGCGCGTCTGCCCGTACGGGATCCGCAGCAGCCCGTCCCACACCCGGCACTGGAACGTGGTCCCGACGAAGTGCAGCGGCAGGTCGAACTCGGTGCGTGTGCCGGCGAAGTACTCGTCGAGCTGCGACTGCACCTMGTCGAACTCGCCGTCCGCCCGCTCGCCGAACGGACYCTGCACGGCCTCGTACTTGGAGCCAGGCAGGAGCAGCGCGCTGAGCGCCCCGTCGTGCGCGACGAGCGTGATCGGTCCGAGCGGCGACGGCACGACCGTGTGCACCACCCGGACGTCGTCGAGCAGCTCCAGCTCCGTGGTGAGCTCCCCCTGGACTGTCATGGTCGTCATCATTCCCCCACCCACTGACATGCACGGTGAGGAGCCCGTCCGCCGCGCGGCTCCACGGGGAAGACGCGCGACGGACGGGCGATGTGAGGTGGTTCAGTCGGTGCTCCGGAGCAGCGTGCGCACCCCGACCGCCAGCCCGACGGCCGCCGTGACGATCGCCGCGAGCCAGCCGGCCGCGACGGCGCTGCCGGTCAGGTCGMCGGCGAACAGCGCCCGCTCGGCCTCGAYCACCCACCGCAGCGGGTCGAACGCGGAGGCCACCTTCATCCACTGCGGCCCGGTCTCGAGCGGCAGGAGCATGCCGGAGAGGATGAGCAGCGGGAACAGCACGGTCTGCTGGACCGCCCAGAACATCCACTCCTGCTTGCGCACGGCGATGGCGAGCGCGTAGCTGAGCGCGCCGAGGCCGACGCCGAGGACGGCCAGCATCGCGAGCCCGACGACCGCCCCGACCGGGTCGGCCCGGAAGCCGAACGGCAGCATCACGACGATGACGATCACCGCCTGCGCGACCAGCGGCACCATCTCCTTCAGGGAGCGGCCGACCAGCTGCGCCGAGCGCGACAGAGGCGTCACCAGGAGCCGCTCGTGCGCGCCGGTCTGCATCTCGAACTGCAGGTTGGCGCCGGTGGTCGACGTGCCGAACAGGGTGGTCATCACCAGCACGGACGGCACGAACCACTGCCAGACCTCGGCGGAGCTCAGCCCGTCGGACGTGCCGACCAGCAGCGGGCCGAACAGCCCGAGGAACACCAGCGGCTGGACCAGGCCGAAGACGACGGAGAACGGCTCGCGCACCACGGGTCGCAGCTCGCGGGTCATGACGAGCCGCACGTCGGCGAGCCACGGGCGCCGCACCGGTGCCGCAGTGACGGTGGTCGGGGCGTCGATCGTGGTGGTGCTCATGCTGCTGCCTCCTCGGTGGCGTCGGCGGACTCGCGCAGGCTGCGGCCCGTGAGGGCCAGGAACACGTCGTCGAGCGTCGGCCGSACSGCCAGCGCCTCSAGCAGSGGSGCTCCSGCGGCGGACGCGGCGAGCACCAGGGCCGGGACGGCGCTCGCGGCGTCCGCCACGCGCGCCTCGACCCGGGCGC
>NZ_JBFULZ010000182.1:0-8481 GCF_054049635.1 Cellulomonas sp. P5_C6
TTCGACCACCTCGTCGCGGACCAGGTGCGCGCGTGGATCCCCGGCACGTACGCCACGCTGGGCGCCGACGGCTTCGGCTTCTCGGACACGCGTGCGGCGGCCCGGCGCCACTTCAAGATCGACGGCCCGTCGACGGCCGTGCGCGTCCTGCAGCAGCTCGCGCGCACGGGTGCGGTGAGCAAGGAGGCGCCCGCCCAGGCGATCGAGCGCTACCGCCTGTACGACGTCACGGCCGGCACGTCCGGCAACACGGGCGGCGACAGCTGATCCGAGTCGTCACGGCATGACGAAGGCCCGGGCTCCTGGAGCCCGGGCCTTCGTCGTGCCCGGCTGTCAGGTGCCGGGGATGGTCTGCTCGGCGTGCGCGACGTCGCGGGCGAGCTCGCTCTTGAGGTCAGCGACGGCCTTCTGGTCCGGGTAGAGGTCCAGGGCGGCGATGTGCTGCTTGGCCTCCAGCGGCCGGCCTGCCTCGATGGACGCGAGGACCAGCTGGCGGGCGACCTCGGGGTCGTGCTCGCGCGGGCGCCAGTGGCCGACGCCGAGCCCGAGGGCGTCGACGGGAAGCCCGGCGGCGCGCAGCAGGGCAAGCGCCTCGACCAGGGCACGACCGGACGGGTCGCGCTCCGCGCCGGTGGTCAGGCGGCGCACGGTGCCCTCGTGGTCGTCGTGCACGGAGAGCCGAGCGACCTCGATGAGCGGGTACCAGGCGCGCGGGTTGCCCGCGAGCTCCTCGCCGAGCGCCCACACGGCGAGGTCCGCGGCGCGCTGCCGCTCGGTCTCGTCCGGCGGGGCCGCCAGCGGGTCGCCGTCGGCCGCGGTGGACTCCGCCGCACGACGCCGCACGATCTCGGCGAGGGCGATGAACGCCCGCTCGTTGTTCGGGTCGTCGCTCAGCATGGAGCGCAACGCGTCCTCGTGGAGGGTGTCGCCACGGCGCGCAGCCTTGGTCGGCCGACGCGCGCCGACACGCGAGGCCGAGCTCGGCCGTCGCATGAGCTGTCGCAGTCGGGGCAGGAGTGCCATGACGCGACCCTATCCGGTAGCGACCGAGCACACCCGGCTGGGGACATTCCTCACACACCGCACGAGGGCGCGTCCGACCCCCGTTTGTCGACTTCCCACAAGGCCGGACCCTATGCTCGGCAGCATGTCCAGCACCGCACACGGGACAGGCACCGCCGCCGCCCCACCCGACGAGCCGGCTGCACCGCGTGCCCGGCGGTCCACCTCGTCCCGCAGCCGGGTGCCCGTGCTGGAGGCTCGCGGCGGTCCGGAGACCCAGCGCCGCGTGCGGGACTCCGCCGGCCTGCTGTCCGCGGCCGCGATGCGCCGGCTCGACGAAGACCTGGACTGGTACCGGGCCCTGCCCGCCGAGGACCGGTCGTGGGTGGGCCTCGTCGCCCAGGCGGGCATCACCGCGTTCGTCACCTGGTTCGCCGAGCCGACGCGCCCGCCGCACGGCGTCGGCGACATCTTCGCCGCCGCGCCGCCGGAGCTGACCCGGTCGATCTCGCTGCAGCACACGCTCCAGCTGGTGCGGGTCGTCGTCGACGTCGTCGAGACGCACAGCGACCGGCTGGCCGCGCCGGGCGACGAGCGCGAGGTCCGCGAGGCCGTGCTGCGCTACTCGCGCGAGGTCGCGTTCTCGGCCGCGGAGGTCTACGCGCGGGCCGCCGAGGTGCGCGGCGCCTGGGACGCACGCCTCGAGGCCCTCGTCGTGGACGCGCTGGTGCGGGGCGACGTGGACGACGCCCTGCGCTCGCGCATCGCCGCGCTCGGCTGGAGCGGACGGGGATCGACGCTGGTCATGGTCGGCACGACGACGTCCGCGCTCGACGACGTCCGCGCCGCCGAGCTGCGCCGGGCCACCCGCCGCGCCGCCGACGACGCCCTGGTGGGCATCCAGGGCGACCGCCTGGTGGTGTTCCTCGGTGGCGAGGGCGACCTGCGCGTCGCGGCGAGCACGCTGCTGCCGCGGTTCGGTCCGGGTCCCGTGGTCATCGGGCCCGTGGTCGGGGACCTGACGGACTCGGCACGCTCCGCACGGGCGGCGCTCTCGGGGCTCGTCGCGGCTCCGGCCTGGGAGCAGGCGCCCCGTCCGGTGCAGGCCGACGAGCTCCTGCCCGAGCGCGTGCTGATCGGCGACGTCACCGCGCGGCGCACGCTCGTCGCGCAGGCGTACGCGCCCCTGGCGGCCAGCCAGGGCTCGCTGCTCGAGACGCTGTCGGCGTACCTGGGCACGGGACGGTCCCTCGAGGCCGCCGCCCGCACGCTGTACGTGCACCCCAACACGGTGCGCTACCGCCTGCGCCGCGTGTCCGACGTGACCGGCTGGGACCCTCTCGACGCCCGCGAGTCCTACGTCCTGCAGACGGCGCTCGCACTCGGTCGCCTCGACGCCGCCGAGGCCGCGCCCACGGTGAGCGCGCGCTGACGTCGTTGTAGGAGTCGTACAAGGGCGTCCGAGAAGGTTGGTGCACGCCGTGAGGCGGGCGGACGCGCCCGGCCAGGCAGAGTGGTCGGGTGCTCGCAGTCGTCTGCCCCGGTCAGGGCGCCCAGTCCCCCGGCATGCTCGCCCCGTGGCTCGAGCTGCCGTCCGTCGCCGAGTCGATCGCGCGGGCCTCCCGCACGACCGGCCTCGACCTCGTCGCCCACGGCACCACGTCCGACGCCGACACCATCCGTGACACGGCCGTCGCCCAGCCGCTCCTCGTGGCCGCCGCGCTGGCGAGCCTGCGGGCCGTGCTGGACCTCGACGCCGACGACGCCCTCGCGGTCGCCGCGCAGAAGGTGGTCGGAGTCACCGCCGGTCACTCGGTCGGCGAGCTCGCCGCGGCCGCGATCGCCGGTGTGCTGACCGACGACGAGGCCCTGCGGCTGGTCACCGTCCGCGGTGCGGCCATGGCCCGCGCCGCCGCCGCGACGCCCACCGGGATGTGCGCGGTCCTGGGTGGCGACGCCGACGAGGTGCTCGCCGCGCTGGCCTCGCACGGCCTGGTCCCCGCGAACGTCAACGGCGGCGGGCAGGTGGTCGCCGCCGGCACCCTCGACGCGCTGGCAGGCTTCGCTGCCGCTCCCCCGGCCCGCGCCCGCGTGGTCGCCCTCCAGGTGGCCGGTGCGTTCCACACCGAGCACATGGCGCCGGCGGTCTCCGAGCTGCGGGCGGCCGCCGACGACATCAGCCCCGGCGAGCCGCAGGTGCGGCTGCTCACCAACTCCGACGGCACCGTGACCGCCTCCGGCGCGCGGGCCCTCGAGCTGATCGTCGCGCAGGTCGCCAACCCGGTCCGCTGGGACCTGTGCCAGGCCACCCTGCTCGAGCTGGGCGTCACCGGGCTCCTGGAGGTCGCCCCGGCAGGGGTGCTCACCGGCCTGGCCCGGCGTACGCTTCCCGGGGTCGAGACGGTCGCCGTCAAGACCCCCGCCGACCTCGACGCCGCACGTGATCTCGTCCGTCGGCACGCCGGAACCCCCGCAGATCACCAGGAGAACCCGTCGTGACCCGTCCTACCCTCACGCAGGCCACCGGACCGGCGCACACCCGCATCCTCGGCCTCGGTGGCGTCCGCGGCGAGCGGATCGTGCCCAACGACGAGCTGGTCGAGGCCATCGACTCCTCCGACGAGTGGATCCGGCAGCGCACCGGCATCGTCACCCGGCGACGCGCCGAGGCGGGCACCGACGTGCTCGACCTGGCCGAGGGCGCCGCGCGGCAGGCGATCGCGAACGCGGGGCTGACCGGCGCGGACATCGACGTCGTCATCCTCTCGACGGTCACCTACTTCCACCAGACGCCCGCCGGCGCCGCGATCATCGCGGACCGCATCGGGGCGACCCCGGCGGCCGCGTTCGACATCTCGGCCGCCTGCGCCGGCTACTGCTACGGCATCGGCCAGGCGGACGCGCTGGTGCGCGCCGGCACGGCCCGCCACGTGCTGGTCATCGGCGCGGAGAAGATGAGCGACTTCATCGACCCGACCGACCGGTCCATCTCGTTCCTGCTCGGCGACGGCGCCGGCGCGGTCGTCATCGGCCCGTCGGACACCCCGGGCATCGGTCCGACCATCTGGGGCTCCGACGGCAGCCAGTCGCAGGCCATCCGTCAGACGCACTCGTGGCTGGCCACGCGCGACGAGGGCGCCGGCTGGCCCACGCTGCGCCAGGAGGGCCCCAGCGTCTACAAGTGGGCCGTCTGGCAGATGGCGCCGGTCGCGCAGAAGGCCATGGACGCCGCGGGCGTGACCGCGGACGAGATCGAGGCCTTCATCCCGCACCAGGCGAACATGCGGATCATCGACCAGATGATCAAGACGCTGAAGCTCCCGGACACCGTCGTGGTCGGCCGCGACATCGCCGACACCGGCAACACGTCCGCCGCCTCGATCCCGCTGGCCGCCGAGCGGCTGCTCCGCGAGGGCCAGGTGCCCAGCGGCGCGCTCGCCCTGCAGATCGGCTTCGGAGCCGGCCTGGTCTACGCCGCGCAGGTCGTCGTCCTGCCCTGAACCCTGAGGTACGACCCCACGGTTGTACCGTTCGTCCGACCCCACACCGCACGAACCAACACGAGGAGATACCGATGGCGTACAGCGAGCAGGAGATCCTGGCCGGACTGGCCGAGATCGTCAGCGAGGAGACCGGGCTGCCCACCGACTCCGTCCTGCCCGAGAAGTCCTTCACCGACGACCTCGACATCGACTCGCTGTCGATGATGACGATCGTCACGCTCGCCGAGGAGAAGTTCGACGTCCGCATCCCCGACGACGAGGTCAAGAACCTCGCCACCGTCGGCGACGCCGTCACCTTCATCACGGGCGCGCAGGCCTGAGCCTGTCCCGCCGGGTCGGTCCCGGGCCTCGCCGCCCGGGACCGGCCATCCTCTCGACAGCCGACCTGGAGCACCGATGAGCCACGTACCTGACGTCGTCGTCACCGGACTGGGAGCCACGACGCCCCTCGGCGGTGACGTCCCCAGCACCTGGGCCGCCGCACTGAACGGCGAGTCGGGCGCGCGCCGGTTCGAGAACGACTGGGTCGAGCGCTTCGGCCTCCCCGTCGAGTTCGCCGCGACCATCAAGGTCGACCCCAGCGAGGTCCTGACCCGCCCCGAGCAGAAGAAGATGGACGTGTCCGCGCAGTACGCGGTCATCGCCGCCCGCGAGGCCTGGGCCGACGCGGGCTCGCCAGAGGTCGACGGCGACCGGCTCGGCTCGGTCGTCTCGTCCGGCATCGGCGGCATCCGCACGATCCTCGACGCGTGGGAGGCCCTGCTCTCGCACGGCAGCGCGCGTCGGGTGCTGCCCATGACGGTGCCGATGCTCATGCCCAACTCGCCGACGGCCTACGTGTCGCTCGAGTTCGGCGCCCGTGCCGGTGCGCACGCGGTCGTGTCCGCCTGCGCCTCCGGCGCCGAGGCCATCGGCTACGCGGCCGAGATGATCCGGACCGGTCGCGCCGACGTCGTCATCGCCGGCGGCACCGAGGCGTCGATCCACCCGATGAACGTGGCCGCGTTCGCCGCGTCCCGCACGCTCTCGCTGCGCAACGACGACCCCGAGCGGGCCTCGCGCCCCTACGACCTCGACCGCGACGGCTTCGTGATGGGCGACGGCGCCGGGGTGGTCGTGCTGGAGAGCGCCGCGCACGCCGCCGCGCGCGGCGCCCGCGTCTACGCCCGCATCGCCGGCGTCGGCCTCTCCGCCGACGGGTACCACATCACCTCTCCCGAGCCGTCCGGCGAAGGCCAGATCCGCGCCATGCGCTCCGCGCTCGACGCGTCCGGGATCGCCCGCATCGACGTCGTGCACGTCAACGCGCACGCGACCTCGACCGTGGTGGGCGACCTCATCGAGGCCCGCTCGATCCGCGGCCTGCTGGGCGACGAGGCCGACCACGTGGCCCTCTCGGCCACCAAGTCGATGACCGGCCACCTGCTCGGTGGCGCGGGGGCGCTGGAGACGATCTTCACGATCCTCGCCCTGCGCGACCGGCTCGCCCCGCCGACCATCAACGTCGACAACCCCGACCCCGAGCTGGTGCTCGACCTGGTCCGCGACAAGCCCCGGGCGCTCCGCGACGGCGACATCGCGGCGATCAACAACTCGTTCGGGTTCGGCGGTCACAACGTGGCGCTGGTCGTCGCCTCCGTCTGACGCGACACGACGGCCCGCCCCCACTGTTCCGGGGGCGGGCCGTCGGCGTCCTGTCGTCAGCCCACGCGGTGCAGCCACCGGACGGGCGCTCCCGCGCCCGCGTACCGGAACGGCTCGAGCTCGTCGTCCCACGCCTGCCCCAGCGCGAGGTCGAGCTCGGTGCGCAGACGCGCGGCGTCCCCCGCGTGCTCGAGGGCGGCACGGATGCGGTCCTCGGGCACGACGATGTTGCCGTGCACGTCGGTGGCGGCGTGGAAGATCCCGAGCTCGGGCGTGTGGCTCCAGCGGGACCCGTCGACCCCGTGGCTCGCCTCCTCGGTGATCTCGTACCGCAGGTGGGCCCAGCCCCGCAGGGCCGACGCGAGCCGCGCACCGGTGCCCTGGGGCCCCTGCCACGAGTGCTCGGCGCGGTAGAAGCCCGGACCGGCCGGCTGCGCCGTCCAGTCGAACGAGGCGCGCGTGCCCAGCACGTTGCCCGCCGCCCACTCCACGTGGGGGCACAGCGCACGCGGTGCAGAGTGCACGAAAAGTACACCGCGGGTGATTGCACCTGCCATGTCGTCCTCCTGATCGGGCTCGAGGTTCGCCTTCCCCAACGACCTCAGTCACGAATCAGCAGTACGCACGGTCTCGCGGCGTGCTGGGGACAGCATGCCCGACGGCGCCCCGAGGCGCCAGCCGCTCAGAGCGTGTCGCGGATCGCGCGCATCGCCTTCTTGCGCACGGACCGCTCCAGGCGGTCGAGGTAGAGCATCCCGTCGAGGTGGTCGACCTCGTGCTGGAGGCACCGCGCCATGAGCTCGACGCCCTCGACGACGACCTCCTTGCCGTCGAGGTCCGTCCCGACCACCCGCGCGTACCAGGACCGGTGCGTCGGGTACCAGAGCCCGGGCACCGACAGGCAGCCCTCGTCGCCGTCCTGGTACTCGTCCTCCGACAGCTCGACGATCACGGGGTTGAGCACGTAGCCCACCTCGTCGTCGATGTTCCACGAGAACGCCCGCAGGCTGACGCCGATCTGGTTCGCGGCCAGGCCGGCTCGCCCGTCGGTGTCCACGGTCTCGAGCAGGTCCTCGACGAGTCCGCGCACGCGGTCGTCGATCGTCGTGATCGGGTCGCAGGGTGTGCGCAGGACGGGGTCTCCGACTGTCCGGATCTCTCGCATCGCCATGCGCCGATCCTCGCACGGCGGACCGGTCGGCGAGGCGGACACGGCCCCGACCGGCGCCGTCCGGGTCCCGTGTGTGAGCAGAACGACACCGCGAGCCCGAGACCCCGGTCGCCGAGCGGCGTACTCTTTGTACTGACCGGTCAGTTTAGATTGGAGCTCGCGATGCTCGCAGGACCCGAGACCCTCGCCCCCGAGGCGGACGTCGCCGTGCAGCCGCGGCCCGCCGTCGTCGCCCGGGGGCTGCAGCTGCACGCCGACCGCGGTGCCGTCTACGGCCCCGTCGACCTCGAACTGGAGGCCGGCGCGCTCACCCTGATCCAGGGACCGCAGGGAGCCGGTCGCTCGAGCCTGCTGCTCACGCTCGCCGGCCGGATGGTGCCCGACGCGTCGTCCGAGCTCGTCGTCCTCGGGCACCGGCTGCCGGCGCAGCGCGCGCTGGTGCAGCGCGAGGCGGCTCTCGCCGGGTTCGYCGGCATCGACGACCTCGACGACTCGGTCACGRTGGGCGACCACGTCCGGGAGCGGCTCGCGTGGCTGTCGCCCTGGTACCGCCGGGCCCGGCGGGCCGACCAGGCGCTCGTCGACACGGTCCTCGGGCCGGTCTTCGGCGGACGCCCCGTCCCGGACGCGGGGACCGTCGTCTGGCACCTCGACGAGGTGGACGCCCTGCTCCTGCGCATCGGGCTCGCGATGGCCCAGCGCCCCGGCCTGCTCGTCGTCGACGACGTGGACCAGGTGCACGACCGGGCTCGACGCCGCCTGGTCTGGGACCGCCTCGAGGCGGTCGCCGCCACGGGCGTCACCGTCGTCGCCTCCTGCGCGGCCGCCGACGAGGCCGCGGGCACCGCCTGGACCGTCGTGCCCGTCGCCGCCCCCCTGCCCCTCACGGACTGAAGGATCGTCATGCTCTCGCTCACCTCCGGTACCGAGCTGCGCCGGTTCCGCCGCGGCCGGCTCCCCCGCCTCGCGGTCGCCGCGATGCTGCTGGTCCCCCTGCTGTACGGCGCGCTCTACCTCTGGGCGTTCTGGAACCCGTCCGGGCACCTGGACGCCATGCCGGTCGCCCTGGTGAACGCCGACGCGGGCGCGGACCGCGACGGCTCGCGCGTGACCGCCGGACAGGACCTCACCGACGAGCTCACCGCCGGCGGCGCGCTCGAC
>NZ_JBFULZ010000183.1:0-8462 GCF_054049635.1 Cellulomonas sp. P5_C6
GGCTTGAGGTCGGTGACCAGCTGCACGGCCTGCTCGCCGTCGCCCGCCTCCCCGACGACGTCGAAGCCGGCGTCGCGCAACGTCTCGACGACGTCCATGCGGATCAGCGCCTCGTCCTCCGCGACCACCGCGCGCCGGGCCGGACGACCGGCGGCCGGAGCCGTGGGCTCGCCCGCAGGTGCGGGGGTGCTCAGGTCGAGGGCCTCAGGGGCCGCCTCGGTGGGTTCGGGGGTCGCGTCGGTGCTCACGTGCACAGAGTAGTGGGCGGCACCTGTCGGATCGCAGTGGTTGCGCCTGTGAGGCAGCCCACGCGGTCTCCCGTGCACCGCCCGACCGTCTGGGCGCGGCTATCCTTCTGCACGGCCCCGATAGCCCAACCGGCAGAGGCGTTCGGCTCAAACCCGATCCAGTGTGGGTTCGAATCCCACTCGGGGCACACCTTCTGCGCTCTCCATGCGCAGGTCAGGTCCTCATGGCGTCCGGTTCGCCGGGGAAGCCGGCTCAAAGACCCGCCACGGCACATCCTCCTCGCGGCCCGCCGGGATCCCTCAGGCCCGTGGCAGACGCAAGGTGACGAGCTGGAAGGGCCGCAGCGCGAGCTGTACCGCTCTCTCGGTCGGGGTGACTCCGGGCGCATCGACGTCCCGTTCCAGCAGGTCGACAGCCCGGACGCCGGCCACGGCGAAGGTCGGCGTGAGCGTCCCGGCAGCCTGGCCGCCCAGAGACTCGTACAACCGCACGATCACGTCGCCGCTGCGGTCCTCGGCCAGCTTGACGGCCTCCACCACGATCGCCGGGTTGTCCACGACGACCAGTGGCTCCGCCGGCCTGGCACCGCGGACCACGCGAGCGGGCAAGTTGGTGCGGTAGCCGTCCTCGATCGCGTCCGCGATGCGCGCACCGGCACGGAGCACCGTCGTCAGCCGGTGGTGCCCCTGGTCCGCCTCGGGGTCGGGGAACAGCGGCGCGCGCAGGAGTGACAGGCGGACCGTCGTCCCGCCACCCTCACGACGCGTGACGTCGTGCCCGTACGTGGCGTCGTTGGCGATCGAGACGCCGTAGCCGGCCTCGCCCACGTGCAGCCAGCGGTGCGCACAGATCTCGAACCGGGCGGCGTCCCACGACGTGTTGGTGTGTGTGGGCCGGAACACGTGGCCGAACTGGGTCTCGGCGGCGGACCGGTCGGCGTGGACGTCGAGCGGGAACGCCAGCTTGAGCAGCTTCTGCCGTTCGCGCCACTCGATGTCCGTGACGATCTCGACCGCCGCGCTCCCACGCCGGAACGTCAGGTCCTGGACGACGCGGGAGGAGCCGAACACCCTCGTCGTGCGGACGACGACGAGATCGGACGACTCTGTCACCACCTCGATGCTGTCCGCGCCGAGCAGGTCGGTCCCCACCCGGCGATACTCCGTGTCGATGTCCCACGCGTCCCACTTGGCCGGCGTGTCCCGATGCAGCTGGAGCAGGTTGGCGAGCGATCCCGCGGGGATGACCTCTCGGTCGGCGACGAGGTCGACCAGCGACTCGATCTGTCCGCCCGATGTGAGGTGCACATCGATCAGCCCGTTCCGGACGCGGAACGTGCCCTCGTCGCCGGCGATCACCCAGACCGGGTCGCCGGACGGCGCAGTCACGGGCGCCGCACTGAGCGGCGGCACCCCGTCGCGGGCGTGGGGCCCGGCATTGAGCAGCAGCGGCGTCTCCCCCACGCCGACCACGGCGGCCGTCGACACGGCGAGCAGAGCCTCCAGCTCCCGGGCCAGCCGTGCGTACGTCTCCTCTGCCTGACGGTGCACCCAGGCGATCGAGCTGCCGGGCAGGATGTCGTGGAACTGGTGGAGGAGCGCGGTGTGCCACAGGGTCTCGAGCTCGTCGTACGGATACTCGGCCCCGCGCTGGACAGCGGCCGTAGCCGCCCACAGCTCCGCCTCCCGTAGGAGGTGCTCGGTGCGCCGGTTGCCCTGCTTGGTGCGCGCCTGCGACGTGTAGGTGCCGCGGTGGAACTCCAGGTACATCTCCCCGGACCACACCGGCGGACGCGTGAGCTGGGTCTCCGCGCGCTCGAAGAACGTCGTGGGGCTGCCCAGCTCGACGCGCGGCGCACCCTCGAGGTTCTCGAAACGGCGTGCTGAGGCGATCATCTCCCGGGTCGGGCCGCCGCCACCGTCGCCCCAGCCGAAGGGCACGATCGAGGACGCCGCAACACCCTTCTCGTTGAAGTTCGCCTCGGCGTGCACGAGGTCCTTGGCGGAGAGGTCCGAGTTGTAGGTGTCGACCGGGGGAAAGTGGGTGAGCACCCGCGACCCGTCGATGCCCTCCCACGTGAACGTGTGGTGCGGCATCCTGTTCGTGTCGTTCCACGAGAGCTTCTGCGACACGAACCAGCGGGACCCGGCTGCGCGGACGATCTGCGGCAGGGCGCCCGAGTACCCGAAGGAGTCGGGCAGCCAGACCTCCAGCGTCTCGACGCCGAGCTCCTCCAGGAAGAACCGCTTGCCGGCCACCATCTGTCGGGCCATCGCCTCGGAGCCGGGCATGTTGGTGTCGGACTCGACCCACATGCCGCCGACGGGCACGAACTGACCGGCCCTGACCTTGTCGCGGATGCGGTCGAAGATGTCCGGGTAGAACTCCTTCATCCACGCGTACTGCTGGGCCGACGAGCATGCGAACACGAAGTCGGGGTCAGCGTCCATGAGCGCCAGCACGTTGGAGAATGTGCGGGCGCACTTGCGGACGGTCTCGCGCAGCGGCCAGAGCCAGGCGGAGTCGATGTGTGCATGGCCGACCGCTATCGCGTGGTGCGCGGAGGCGGAGGCCGGTGAGTCGAGCAGCGGCCGCAGCGCCGCACGGGCCAAAGCGGCGGTGCCGGCCACGTCGTGCGGGTCCACCAGGTCGATCACGGCGTCGAGCCCGTACCGGATGCGCGCGGCGCGCGTGGAGTCGGCAGGCAGCTCGGTCATCAGCCCGATCAGTGCCGTCAGGTCCTGCCACAGCTCCCACACGGTGACGTCCCGCAGCGCCACGTCGATGCACATCAGCTCGTACTGCGGATCGGTGCCCGCAGTGGCGAGGTCCCCGTACGGCGTCGCGACGAAGCCGAAGTTGCTCGCGATGTTCGGGTTGCCCGCGGCCTCGACGAACACGTCGATCGACCCGCCCTCGGGCCACGGGACCGCCTGGTTGAACGGCGACACGCCCTTGATCGTCGTGCCGTCGGCCCGCCACACCAGACCCTCGGCCTGGAAGCCCGGACTCTCGGCGTTGAAGCCGAGGTCGACCACGAGCTCCACCGCCGTGCCCGCGACCGGCCACTCGTCCGGGACCGAACCGGTGACGTGGAACCACGTGGTGCTCCACGGAGCACCCCAGGCGAGACCCGGAGCGACCGGCTCGTACGTCTGCGCGACCGCGTCGCGGAACGGCACCGGTTCACCGGGTGCGGACCAGGCGCTGAGGTCGAGCGCCACCCGCTCGCGATAGATCGCGGGGACGATCCTCTCCGCGAGGAACCGGGCGATCCGGCCTTCGGTGAGCAGGGGGTTGCCGTGCATGTGCGCCTCTTTCCCTACGTGGACACCGGTGCTTCGTCGCTGCGGGTCCGGTCGAATACTGGCACCTGGAGGACCACCGTCCACAGGCGAACTGACGCGCAGGCCGCGGAACGGCCCGCTCGGACCCGGCCGGCCCGAGGTCGGGACCTTGTGCCCTGTTCGTCGGACCCGGCCGGGCCAAGCCTGGGACGCGGGGAAGGATTCGATCTGGCGGGCGAGGCCACGAACGTGAGCACCGTCGTCAGACCGGAACCCTCAGACGCGGCGCCGAAGCGGGCAGAGCCTCGAAGCGATCGGGCCCGAGCGGTCCGTGCCCCTGGTCAGGGCAGGCATGCCCTTTTCGTGGCCCTTTTCGGGCGTGCACAGCGCCGAGGGGGCTCGTCCGACTCATCGAGGAGGACCGACATGCTGGCCTTTGCGGTCGCCACCGGCGACTCGGTCGGATACGTGACCTGGGGTTGGTTCGCAGTCTCGGTGCCGAACCTCGTCGCCATCACGGTGACGGTCGTGCTGTTCGTCCTCGCCCTGGTCCTGCCGTTCCCGCGGGACCGGGGAGACGCACGGCGTCGGCGATGAACGACACGACGCCGTCCGAGACCGTCCCCCTCCCGTCCTCGTGGATCGGGCGGGCGCGCAACGTCCTCGAGCACCAGCTGCCCTACGACAAGCTTCTGCCGGAGACGCAACCGGCGTATGTGGCCTCGTGGATCTACGTCTTCGGGGTCCTGACCCTCGCCGCGTTCGGCGGGATCATCCTGTCCGGGACGGTCCTGGCGTTCGAGGGACCGAGCTGGTACCACACGTCGAGCACCGGTCTGTTCGTCAACAGCCTGCATTTCTGGTCGGTCCAGCTCTTCTTCCTCTTCATGGGCGTGCACCTCGCGGGCAAGTTCTTCATGGCGGCGTGGCGCGGTCACCGGGCACTCACCTGGATCACCGGGGTCATCGCGTTGGTGGCCTCCATCGGGGCGGCACTCACCGGCTACCTCGTCCAGACCAACTTCGACTCACAGTGGATCGCGTTCGAGGCGAAGGACGGGCTCAACGCCGCGGGGATCGGCGCCTGGTTCAACGTGGCGAACCTCGGCCAGAACCTGCTCATCCACGTGTTCCTGATGCCCGCGGTGCTGACGGCGCTGGTCGTCGTCCACATCCTGCTCGTGCGGCTGCGCGGGGTGCCGCCGATCGACGCGGCCGAGGTCGAGGCCGCCGAGACGGACGGGGGCGGGTCATGATGCCGGGCACAGCGGCACAGCGACGGCTGGAGCGCGAACCGTGGTCGGGGCCGGTCCGTCGCTACGACATCCTCAAGGAGGGCGTCATCGCGACCGTGGTGGTCGCGGCTCTCGTCGTCATCCTCGCGGCGATCTTCGGTTCGCCCGACGAGCCCGCACTCACCTTCCGTGGCTGGGCGCGCTCCTCTCCGGACAACTTCTACGCCGTGACCGTCGCCGAGCTCGCCGGTACGTCCGACAGCGCCACCTACGGCCCGCCGTACAACGACGGCGGCGACGGCCAGGTCCTCGGTCCGGTCGAGCTGCAGAAATCGGTCGGGGTCCACATCCCGGTGAACCCGGCCGAGGACTTCGTGGTCCAGCCGTTGCAGCACCAGCAGCAGCCTGCCGACGTCGCGACCGCCCTGAAGCAGTGGACGACGGCGACGCCCGTCGACCAGTCGACATGGGCGACGGCGTACGACACCGCGCTCAACGACCCGGCAGGCGCGAACGGCGACGCGTCGAAGGTGGCGCGTGGCGACTACGGGCCCGTACCCGCCCTCGCCTCGGGCCTCCTGGCCATGGCAACCTCGGGCGCGCTCGACGGTGTTCTGCCGGCGCCCGGCCAGTTCTTCACGACCGACACCACCAAGCAGATCCTCTTCCTCGGGGACGGCTCCTACCTGGACGACGCCGGCACGGCGAACCACCTGCAGGGAAACCAGTGGGGAATGATGAACGAGACGGGGAACTACCCCGGCCAGCAGTGGCTCGCCCCCTTCTCCTTCTGGTACCAGCTCCCCGCGTTCAACAGCGAAGCGGACAGCGGGTTCGCGGCGACGCTCACCGCGAACGGCGACATCTACATCCTGGCCATCATCGCGGTGCTCATGCTCGTCCTGACCTTCCTCCCGTTCATTCCCGGTCTGCGCTCCATCCCACGTGTCCTTCGACTCCACCGAGTGATCTGGCGCGACTACTACGGACGAGGTCGCTCACGCACTGAGACGTGACGACATCGCCGAGCATCGCGTCGCCGTGGTCTCCGGCAGCCTGTGGATCACGTGCAGGCCGCGCGGTTCCCACGTCGACGGGGCGCGGTCGTGGCGGCGAGACGAACGGCAGCGCCCAGCTGACGTGGCGATCGCCGCAGTGGCCCCGCGACCGCGATGAGTGCTGTCAGCRCCCGCCGGCCGCCGCGACCAGCGCGGAGAGCACCGAGCTGTCGATGTCGTCCGCCAGCAGGGCGGCCGCATCGGCATCCCCGTGGAGGCCCGAAGCGGCCCCGTGGAGCATGGCCCGCACGGTCAGCTCCCGCATGCCGGTGCGCGATGCGCGGTCGAGCATGGCGTCCGCCCACGACGCGGTCAGCGGATGTCGGTGACGTCGTCCGATCTCGCACAGTGCGTCGAGGATGTGGACGTCGAGCCAGACGTACGGGTCGGCCAAGCGGTTGGCGCGCGCTCGCGCGTCCAGGAGCACCGCGAACGCCTGGTCCACCTCGCCGTGAGCCTCGGCCAGCAGGGCCAGCCCACGGGCCGAGATCCCCTCCCAGCACGGGTCGCCGATCTGGCATGCCCGCGCGAACGACTGCTCGAGCGCGCGGCCGGCGGCGTCGAGGTCGCCGAGCGAGAGCCAGGCCTGGCCCAGCAGGGCCTGCGGCCAGGGCAGGAACGAGAGCCAGTGGTCACGCTCGGCGAGATCGCCGGCGGCCGCAAGCAGCTCCGTGGCTCCGGCCAGGTCTCCCCGGAGCAGGCCGACCCGGCCGAGCATCGACAGGGCGAAGGCCTCGCGCCGGGGCTCATCCACCTCGCGCGAGGCGCGGACGGCGCCGTGCAGCAGGGCGACGGCGCGTGGGTACTCCGCGCGGTCGCTGGCCACGGACCCGAGGTAGGTCATCGCCTTCGCGCGGACCGAGGGCGACGTCGCATCCTCGGCGAGCACCTGGGTCAGCGATCGTTCGGCTCGGTCGTACCGTGCACGGAGGAAGTCGACGTACCCCAGCTCGGCCTGGACCCGGGTCGTGGCCTCGCGGTCACCGTGGGCGACGGCGATGCGCTCGGCCTCGGTCAGGATGGTCAGGCCCGCCTCGTCGAGGCCGCCCAGCGTGTGGATGAGGGCCTCCGCGAGCACGAGTCGTGTCGAGATCCGCTCGCTGTCGACGCCTGCGCGGTCGGCGAGGCCGACGGCGTTCTCGAACGACGACACGCCGGCCACCAGCGCGCCCGCGGAGACGGCCGCGACACCGGCCTCCGTCACCGCCTGGATCGAGACTCCGCCCCCGGTGCCGCCCGCCGGCCTGGGGCCCTCCCGCATCGCGAGCAGCACGGGAGCGCCGGGGGGTGTGCCGAGCTCCCGTTCGGCGACCGCCACCCAGGCGTCGTACTGGCGCCGGGCCGCCTCGTCCTCGCCCGCCAGACGATAGAGCCTGATCAGAAGCGCCTGGTGGTTCTCGTCGAGTGGACTCAGCACAGCGGCCCGGACCGCCAGGTCGCGCGCGCGGTGGAGGTCGCCACGGGCGAGGTGCCCGAGCGCCGCCTCGTGCAGGATCGACTCCGTGGCGGCCGCGAGCCGACGGCGTTCGGAGAGCAACCACGACTCGAAGGCGTCGGCATGCAGGATGACGAGTCCGTCGAGGAGGTCCTGCCCCAGGCCGGGGAGCTCGACCGCGGTGCTCCAGTGACCGCGGACCAGCACGTCCACGTCGACGGTGGCACCGACGGGCAGCGCGATCGTCACCGGGTCGCCATCGAGGACGACCGCCGAGCCGAGCGCCCGTCGGATCTCCGCCAGGCACCACCGCAAGGCCCCGAGGGGGTCGTCCGCCTCGGCGAAGAGCAGCGAGGCCAGCTGGGTGCGCGTGGGCGGCCTCTCGCCCAGCAGCAGGAAGGCCAAGAGCGCCCAGCTCTTGCGGCTGCGCAGGCGATATCCGGGTGCCCCGTCGACGTCGGTGCGGGGCCGTCCGAGCAGCTGGACGACCAGCGTCGAGGTCGGGGTTCGCGCCGGCTCCTGCGCGCTCGCGCTCACGTCGAGCAGCCTTGCACAACACCCGTGCTCGAGGGCCCTGCCTCGGTCGGTCGGTGACGTCGTTGGCGTGTCATCCGGCCGTGACGGCCGGACGCCCGAGCCCGCCGGCCACGCCATCGAGGAGGTCGAGCAGCCACGCGTGCTCGCGCGGGCCGAGCACCTCCAGAAGGTGGGTGTGCGCGAGACCGAACGCGCGCAGGCGGGAGATCTCGGTGCCGTCCGGGTCACTCAGTGCCGCGGCGACACCCGGCGCAGACTGCGCTATCACCCCCGACATCGCCTCGAGCAGGCGGCGTTCTGCCGACGTGCCCTGCTCGGCGACGCGCTGCGCGGCCTGGTCGAGGACCTCAGCCAGCTCGACCGAGCATGAGCGGAACGGCACCCCCGCCCACCTCGGGACGCCGGCGTCCGGGCGCTGCGGGGAACGGCCGTCCAGCCGACGCGCGCCGGCCGCGGATCGCTCTCGCAGGCGCACGGCGCGTCCCTCGTGCCCTCCCTCGGGCCGCGAGGGTGACCGCGGGTCAGACGTCGCCCCCGCGAGCACCTTGCCCATCGGATCCATGGTGGTGCACCTTCTCTGTCGAGTCCGTGCGCCCGATCTGGGCGCGGCAKATGGAAATCGGCGTGATGGATGTGGTCGGGCAGCGACGCAGCTCGAGGC
>NZ_JBFULZ010000184.1:0-8453 GCF_054049635.1 Cellulomonas sp. P5_C6
GCGGGTGGCGGCCCACCAGCTGCGCCGCCGACGCGGTCACCACGTCGCGCAGCTCGAGCACGTGCAGCCCCGGCCAGAGCCGGTCCCACACCGCGAGCGCCCCGGCGGCCGCGTCGTCGTCGAGCCGCCCGGCCCGTCGCCCGCCGGCCAGCACCGCCCGGACCTCGGCATCGGCCAACCGGGACGTCACCACCAGGTCGGCGCCGTCCCACAGGGCCGCGGCCAGGTCCGACCCGGGCTCGGCGACGCACAGCTTCACCAGCGCGCTGGCGTCGAGGTAGACGACCGCCATCTCAGCGCCGCAGCCGACGGACCAGGTCGGAGACCCCGCCCTTCGCGGCCGGGGCTGCGCCGCGGTCCCCGGTGCGGGCGGCGGGGCGCGACGTCGTCGCCGGTGTCAGCAGGCCGTCGCGCTCGAGCCGGGTCAGCAGGTCCGCGGCGGCGATCCCGCTCAGCCGGGCGACGGGGATGCCGCGCTCGGTGATGACCACGTCCTCCCCCGCGCGCGCGGCCTCGATCCACTGCCTGAGCTCTGCGCGCAACGCGCTGACCGGGACGTCCACGAAGCGACCGTACCGAACACCCGGGGCCGCCGGTCAGATCTCCGGCAGGGAGTCGCGGGCGTCCTGCGGGGAGACGCCGGCGGCCTCGAGCAGGTCGACGACGAGCGAGCGCTGCAGKAGGACGAGGCTCTGCACCTGCCAGTCGCGCGCGGCGAGCTCGAACGGGTCGAGCGCGCGCGAGACGTCGAGCAGCCGGGCGCGCGCCCGCTCCGGGTCACGGCCGGCGCCGAACGCGGCGGCGAGCTCCTCGGCGGCCCGCGCGGTGGCGTCGACCTGCGCCGCGATCGTCGCCATCTCGTGCGTCTGCGCCTCGACGGCCGCCAGCGCGCGCCGGGCCAGCACGCGCGCGTTGCGCATGGCGCGGTCGACGTGCACGGCGTTGCCGGCCAGGCCGGCCAGCTCCTCGCGGTGCTTGCGGATGGTCGGGGACACGCGGGCCAGCTCCCCCGCGTTCTTCGCCGTCTCGGACCACTCGTCCAGCGCCGGCTGCGAGGCGCGTCCGCGCACCAGCGCGTCCTCGACGTCGGCAGTCGACCCGGTGGTCAGGCCCCGCGCGAGGACGCGCAGCATGCCGGCCAGCTCCTCGACCGCGGTGCGAGCGAGGGCCCGGGGGTGCCGGCGAGGGTCCCGGGGCGTGAGCAGCGCGACCGCGAGCGCCACGACGCCCCCGATCGCCGCGTCGATCCAGCGGCCGAGCGGCCCCCCGGACGCGGACACGGCCGGGAGCCCGACGATGACCAGCGCCTGCACGCCGGCCTGCGTGGTGAGCATCTGCCCGCGGTCGATGAACCGGGCGATGATCGCGGCGAGGAACAGCACGACGGCCACCTGCCACGCGCCGTTGCCGATGAGGTGCACCAGCAGGTCCCCGAGCGCGACSCCGATGGCCACACCCACCGCCAGCTCGGCGACCCGGCGCACGGACCGGTCGGTGGTGAACCCGAGGGCGATCCAGGCGCAGACGGGCGCGAAGAACGGGAAGGGGTGGCCCACCCAGTACCGCGCGATCGCGAACGCGAGGGCCGCGGCGATCGACGCCTGCAGGATCGGGAACGACGCGGCGCGCACCCGGGCCCAGCCCTGCCGCACCCGCGCCTCGACGACCACGCGCGCACGCGAGTCGACGGCGCTCACAGCATCGGGTGCTGTCCCAGGCCCCGGGTCAGAGGTCCGCGGGCCGCCGGGCGGTCCACGGACACACCGTCGCCGGGCACGATCTGCTCCTGCCCGGCAGCGACGGCCCCGCCCTCGCACTCCACGACCAGCTCGACGTCGGACGGCACCGACCGCTTGACCACGGCCAGCGCGACGGGGCCCAGCTCGTGGTGCCGGGCGATCGTCGTGATCTGCCCGACGACCCGGCCGGGCTCCTGCGAGTCGGCGGTCTTGACGACGTCATGCACCGCGGCGCCGGGCTCGGGCAGCAGGTGGCCGGACCCGTCCAGGTGCAGCATGACCAGCCGGCGCGGCGGGCGACCGAGGTTGTGCACCCGCGCGACCGTCTCCTGGCCGCGGTAGCAGCCCTTGTTCAGGTGCACGGCGGTGCGCAGCCAGTCGAGCTCGTGCGGGATGGTCCGGTGGTCGACCTCGTGCGACGCCCGCGGGCGCCAGGCCTCGACGCGCGCGGCCTCGCTGGCCCAGGTGCCGACCAGCGGCCAGCCGGAGGCCTCCCGCGCGCGCACCTCCTCGACCAGCCGGTCGCGGGGCACCAGCACGAGGCGCCAGGCGCGGTCGGCGCCCGGGTGCTCGTCGTCGGCCGGTCCGTAGCGCGTGCCGCCGACGGCCGTCGTGGGCCACGGGTCACGCCACGTCACGGGCTCGTCGGGGGTGCCCTCGGCGTCGACGGGCTCGCCGATGGCCGCCCAGGCGTCGGTCACGTCCGCGATCTCGACCCGCAGCATGAACTTCATGCGGTTCAGCCACGCGGCCAGCGCGATCGGCGTCTCGGTGAGCAGCCACGTGGTCTCGCCGTCGTCGACGACGCCCGCGGCGTGCTCGACGTGCCCCTGCGGGCTGAGCACCAGCAGCTCGGTCGACGTGCGCGGGGCGAGGGCGGTCAGCTCCTGCGACGTGATCGAGTTCAGCCAGCTGAGCCGGTCCGGTCCGGTGACGGAGACGACCCCGAGGTACGACTGGTCGACCACGGCGCCGCCCCGCGACAGGGCGCGCTGCTCGGCCGTGGGGTCGCCGTAGTGCCAGGCCACGCCGTCGTCGGGCCCGGACGCCCGGACCGCGCCGTGCCTCGCGAGCAGCGGGCTGGTGTGCCGCGGCGGCTCGCCGTGGCTCGCGGGGGTCTCGACGGGTGCGTCGGTGGTCATCAGACCTCGTCCTCGGAGAGTGCCTCGACGCGCGCGAGGCGGCCGGAGGCGTAGGACTGCATGGGGTGCCCGAACGCGGCGATGTCGTGCGCCCACATGAGCTCGCCGTTCACCAGGCCGTACAGGCGCTTGCCGGCGCTCACGTCGGCGCCGGAGGCCGCGCGCACGATCGCGTCGCTCACCAGGTCGATGCGCCCCTTGCCGACGGCGCCGATGTACAGCGCGACGTGGCCGGACGGGTCCGCCACCAGCAGCTCGACGGCGTGCTGGTCCTCGGTGAGGCCCCAGTCGGTCGGCCGCTCGGGCGGGATCCGCCAGTAGCCGGCCTCGGTCTGCCAGACGGGCGCGGGCGGCTCGTCCACCAGGGCGCCGGTGTCGGGCGGTGCCGTGACCAGCCGGATCGTCGACGAGTAGGAGAGGTACGGGCCGCCGTCGCTGGTGATGACGATCTCCTGCGTGAACGTCGCCTCGTCGATTCCGGGGTAGTCGACGACCCCTTCACCGCGCCAGGTGCCGACCAGCCAGGCGAGCGGGTAGACCTCCGGCGCGAGGTCCTCGGGGTCGGGCAGGACGAACGGCATGGACGAAGCCTTTCGCGGAGTCGGGCGCTTCAGATCACGTCAGCGCTGACCCTTGTAGAGCCGGTAGACGACGAGGCAGGCGAACCAGCCGATCGTCAGCGTCGCCGCGACCAGCAGGCCGATGAAGACTCCCTCGAGCGCAGTCATGCGGACGATCCTAAAGGAGCACAACAGGCGCAGCCCCCTAGCCTGTTCCGATGAGCGCCACTCCACGCCCCCTCGTGATCAAGACCACGTCCGGCACCGACCGCCCGGAGGCCACCAACCAGGCGTTCACGGTCGCCGCGGCAGCCGTCGCCGCCGGGGCCGAGGTCAGCCTCTGGCTCACGGGGGAGTCGGCCTGGTTCGCCCTCCCGGGGCGCGCGGACGACCTGGTCCTCGAGCACGCGRCCCCGCTGGCCGAGCTGCTGGCGATGGTCCTCGAGGGCGGCCGCGTCACCGTGTGCACGCAGTGCGCGGCCCGCCGCGGCATCGGCCCGGAGCACGTGCTGCCGGGCGTCCGGATCGCGGGCGCCTCGGTGTTCGTCGAGGAGTCGCTGGCCGAGCGGGCGCAGGCGCTCGTCTACTAGGCGGTCYGTCCCGCGCGCACCCGCAGGCCGAGCAGATAGAGCTCGCAGCCGAGGCACAGGCCGAACACCGCGTTGAGGAACGCCGCGACCAGCGCGAGCGCGGCGGCGACCGGGACGGCGGCGCTCACCCCGAGCAGGCCGAGCAGCAGGCCGGCGCCCGTGATGACCAGGCCGACCAGCTGCGCGAACGTCGGCGGGCGGGGGTCCTCGAGCTCGCTCGGCGGTGCCAGGCGCGGGCGGACGACCTTCTTGAACACCCAGCCCTGCCAGGTGTGCCCGATGCCGCGGAACGTGCCGAGCGCGAAGCCGGCGACGACCACGGCCATCACGACGTAGGCGGCGGGCGTGGTGCCCAGCAGCAGGACGACGACGAGCAGGACGAGCGTGAGGGCGGCGCCGAAGCGGGGGCCGCGGGGATCGATGCCGGCGGGGGCCTCGGTGGACGTGCGGGACGTGCTCATGGGGACTCCTGGGGACCGTGCAGGGGCGGGGGATCCGTCGATCGGCACGAGGGCCGACCCGGGGGCCGAGGTCGCAGCGCGCCCGGCCGATCGCCCCGCGCGGGGGCAGCCGTCAGGCGGCGGGGACCTCGCCCAGACAGGACGCGAGAGCGGCGAGCGCGTGCCGACGGTCCGTGGCACCCGACAGACGACCGACCACGACGCCGTCGGCGTCGAGCAGGAGCGTGGTCGGGGTGCGCATGATGCCGAAGCGTCGCACGAGATCGAGGTGCTCCACCACGTCCATCTCGACGTGTGAGAGGCCGTCCCGCTCGGTCACCAGCTGCGCGAGCACCGCGTGGGTGCGCCGGCACGGTGCGCAGACCTCGCTGGAGAACTGCACGAACGTCGCGCGGGCCCCCAGCGGGGCACCGAGCTGCGCGGGCGTCAGGCGGGTGTCGTCGGCCTCGTCGGCGGGTGCCGAGGCGAGCAGCGACGGGTCGACCGCGGTGTAGCGGCCGTTGCGCGCGCGCCACCACAGGCCGAGCCCCGTGGCGACCGCCAGGACGAGGACGACGAGCAGGACGCGGTCCACGTCAGCCGACCAGGACCCGGCCGACGACGTACACGAGGATGCCGGTCACGGTCACCGGCAGCGTCACCGCGGCGAGCGAGGGCCAGCGCCGCTCGAGCGACGGCAGCTGGTCGAACAGGGCGTGCAGCGTGGCGACGAGGATGCCGACCGCGAGGCCGAGCAGGGCGCCGGCCAGCGGGTCGATGCCGGGGAGCAGGAGGCCGCCCAGGGCCCCCGCACCCGCGGCGGCGCCCGCCGTGACCAGCGAGCCGATCCACGGCGCGAGGTGCAGCGCGACGACGGCGGACCCGACCGCGAGCGCGAGCGCGCCGACGACGACCAGCGACTCGGCGCCGGGCGTCCGGCCGATCGCGACCCAGCCGGCCACCGCGACGGCGACGAGCGTGCCGGCGACCGTGCCCGAGACGGACTCGACCAGCCGGGTGCGCCCGTCGCGCCGCAGCAGCTCGTTGACGAACGCCAGCAGGATCGAGGCCGCGAACACCACGGGCAGGTACCGCAGGAAGGGCTGGTCGGTGGTCAGGTGCACCACGACGACCGCGCCCACGCCGCCGAGCGCGACGACGGCGGCCGAGCCGGGCTTGAAGGGCAGGTCCGCGAGGGCCGGCCAGCCGAGGGCGAACACGATCGCGAGGAGCGCGGCGGCGATGCTCAGCGGGAGTCCGCCGAGGTAGCCGGCGACGGCCACGGCGGCGGCGAGCACGGCCGTGACGACCGCGCGGGTGGCGAGCTGCATGGTCCCCTACCGTCCCGCGACCGGGGTCGACGACGACCTCGCCGAGAGCGCGCGCAGGCGGCCTGCCTGCAGGAAGGGGAGGAGCACGCCGCCGATTGTCGCATCTCGGCGCGATTTCCCCTGCGTTACAGGTGGCGCATGTGGGGCAGGACACGCCACCCCTCGACATCCGGGCGCAACCTGGGTGTACCGCGCGGTACCGTGTCCCCCACTCGCACGCGGGGAGGTTCCAGGTGGCAGATCTGCTGCTGCTCACTCCAGCGTCCGGGGGCTCCGCCCAGGTGCTCCCGGCCCTCGGTCTGTTGTCCCACCGCGTCCGCGTGCTCCCCGTCGAACCGTCGGCTCTCGTGGATGCACCGGACGCGGACATCGTCGTGCTCGACGCCAGACGGGACCTGGTCACCGCCAGGACCACCTGTCGGCTGCTGCGCGCGACCGGCCTGACGGTCCCCCTGATCCTCGTGCTGACCGAGGGCGGCCTCACGGTCGTCACGGCCGAGTGGGGTGCGGACGACATCATCCTGGAGACGGCCAACCCGGCCGAGGTGGAGACGCGGTTCCGGCTCGTCATGGAGCGCGCGGCCACCGCGGGGTACGACGACGCCCCGCAGGAGATCTCGTCGGGCGAGCTCACCATCGACGCCGGCGGCTACACGGCCCGGCTGCGCGGCCGCCCGCTCGACCTGACCTACAAGGAGTTCGAGCTCCTCAAGTACCTCGTCCAGCACCCGGGCCGCGTGTTCACCCGCGCCCAGCTGCTGCAGGAGGTCTGGGGCTACGACTACTACGGAGGCACCCGGACGGTCGACGTCCACGTGCGACGCCTGCGCGCCAAGCTCGGCCCCGAGCACGAGCAGCTCATCGGCACCGTGCGCAACGTCGGCTAMCGCTTCGACCCGCCCAAGGACCGCCGCAACGCTGTCGACGGGCGCAACGAGGTACCCGAGCCCGCGGACGCCTAGCCCGCTAGCCTGGCTCCCGGTGAGCCGGGAAGCCTGGTCGGCGCGTCCCAGCAGTCTGCCCGGAGGTGCACCCGTGTCCACGCCAGCGAGCCGCCTGTTCGCCGCCCTCTCCCCCGGCTCCGAGCGCAACCTGCTCGACACGCTCCGGGAGGAACGGGTCGGCGGCGCGCTCCTGCTGACCGCCACGGTGATCGCGCTGCTCTGGGCGAACCTGGACCCCGCGTCGTACGCCACGGTGTCCGACACGGTGATCGGCCCCGCCGCGCTGCACCTCGACCTCACGGTGGCCACGTGGGCGACCGACGGCCTGCTCGCCATCTTCTTCTTCGTCGTCGGCCTCGAGCTCAAGCGCGAGATCGTCGCCGGCGAGCTGCGGAACCTGCGCACGGCGATCGTCCCCATCGTCGCGGCCATCGGCGGCATGCTCGTGCCCGCGATCCTCTACCTCGCGGTGAACCTCACCGCCGCGGACGGGGTCCCCCGCGGCTGGGCGGTGCCGACGGCGACGGACATCGCCTTCGCGGTCTCCGTGCTCGCCATCGTCGGCCGCAGCCTGCCCAACGCCCTGCGCGCGTTCCTGCTCACGCTCGCGGTCGTCGACGACCTGCTCGCGATCATCGTCATCGGCGTCGTCTACACCGACACCGTCTCGGCGCTCTGGCTCGGCGTCGGCGCGGTGACGGTCGTCGTGTTCGCGCTCGTGATCCGGCGCGGCTGGGTCAGCGGCTGGCTGCTGATCCCCCTCGGGCTGGTCGCCTGGGCCGCGGTGCACGCCTCGGGGGTGCACGCCACGATCGCCGGCGTGGCCCTCGGGCTCGTCGTGCCGGGGACCACGGAGGCCACGCGCAAGGCCCTCCGGCTGCCGACCGCGCCCTCGGAGTCCCTCGCCGAGCGGTGGGAGCACGCGTGGCGACCGCTGTCCGCGGGGATCGCGGTGCCGGTCTTCGCGCTGTTCGCCGCCGGGGTGACGCTGACCGCCGGCGCGCTGCAGACGACGTTCGCCGACCCGGTGGCGCAGGGCGTCGCGCTCGGGCTCGTCGTCGGCAAGCCCCTCGGCATCCTCGGCGCCACGTACCTTGTCGCCCGCTTCACGCGCGCCTCGCTCGCGCCGGGCCTCGGCTGGGCCGACGTCGGGGCCGTCGGGCTGCTCGGCGGCATCGGGTTCACCGTGTCGTTGCTGGTGGGCGAGCTGGCGTTCGGCGCCGGCAGCCCGCAGGACGAGCACGTGATCGTCTCCGTGCTCATCGCGTCGCTCGTCGCGGCCCTGCTCGGCGGCGCGGCCCTCTACCAGCGGGACCGGCATCATGCGCACGTGGCCGCCACCACGGGCCCTGAGACCGACGGGACCGGGTAGGTTCGGCACCGATGAGCACCGTCGACTCCGCCTCGCTCCTCATCGACGGCCCCTGGGAGCACCGGTTCGTGGCCGCGAACGGCGCACGGTTCCACGTGGCCGTCGCCGGACCCGACGACCGTGACGCGCCCCTGGTCGTGCTGCTGCACGGCATCCCCGAGTTCTGGTGGGCCTGGCGCCACCAGCTGCCCGTGCTGGCCGACGCGGGCTACCGCGTCGCCGCGATGGACGTCCGCGGCACCGGCGGCTCCGACAAGCCGCCGCAGGGGTACGACGTGCCGACGCTGGCCGCCGACGTGGCCGGGGTCATCCAGTCCCTCGGCGCCGCCGACGCC
>NZ_JBFULZ010000185.1:0-8445 GCF_054049635.1 Cellulomonas sp. P5_C6
CCGCACCGGTGGTACGCGACGGCGATGGACGCCGTGATGCCGGGGATGGAGTCGATGAGCGTGCCGTCGAGGTCGAGCAGGACGAGGGGAGAGGTCACGCGTCGATCATGCCTGGGGGATCGAGCAACCGGCGCCGCCGCTCGTAGGCTGACCGCATGGCGACCACCGAGACCGCACCCGGACAGCAGCTGCCCCAGGAGCGGGAGGTGCTCGACTGGGAGCTCTTCGGCACCGCGGCCCGGGAGCTCGCGCAGACGGTGGTCGACGACGGCTTCGTCCCGGACATCGTCATCGCGGTCGCCCGCGGGGGACTGCCGCCGGGCGGGGCGATCGCCTACGCGCTGGGCACGAAGGCCGTCGGCACGCTGAACGTCGAGTTCTACACGGGCATCGACGAGCGGCTGCCCGACCCCGTGGTCCTGCCGCCGCTGCTGGACACGGACGCGATGCACGGCCTGCGCGCGCTCGTCGTCGACGACGTCGCGGACACCGGCGAGACGCTGGCCCTCGTCCAGAGGCTGATGACCCTGCACTGCGCCGAGGCCCGGACCGCCGTGCTGTACGCCAAGTCCCGGTCGATCATCGAGCCCGACTACGTGTGGCGCCGCACCGACCGATGGATCACGTTCCCGTGGTCGGCGCTCCCGCCGGTCGTCGCGTCGGCCACCTGACCGCGGCCGTCGGGTCGGACCACCAACGCTGAAGGGCGCCGTGCGGGAGCCATGTACAACGATGTACAGAATCTCCACAACGTTGTAGATTTCGGATCCGGTGGTCCACCGCGGCACTGCGCACGACGTCGGCGGCCGGTCCCCATGTCCTGAGTCCGACGTCGCACCAGGAGTTCCGATGGCCCGTCCAGCCCTCCGCGCCGCCCTCACGGGAGCCGCCCTCACCCTCGCGCTCGTCGCCACGAGTGCACCCGCCCAGGCGGACCGCCGCGCCTCCGACCCACCACCGCCGACCTTCCAGGACGTCTCGGTGCACGACCCGTCGGTCGTCGTGGCCGACGGCGACATCTGGGTCTTCGGGAGCCACCTGGCCGCCGCCCGCACCGACGACCTGATGTCGTGGGAGAAGGTCGCCGACGGCGCGAACGCCGACAACCCGCTCTTCGACGACGTCCGCGAGAACCTGCGCGAGACGTTCGAGTGGGCGCAGACAGACACCCTGTGGGCCGCAGACGTCATCCAGCTCCCCGACGGCCGGTTCGCGATGTACTACAACGCGTGCAAGGGCGACTCGCCGCGCTCCGCGATGGGCATCGCCGTCAGCGACGACGTCGACGGCCCCTATGTGGACCAGGGGATCTTCCTGCGCTCGGGCATGTGGGACCTGCCCTCGGAGGACGGCACGACCTACGACGCCCGCGTGCACCCCAACGTCGTGGACCCCGACGCGTTCGTCGACGCGCGCGGTCGCTGGTGGCTCGTGTACGGCTCGTACTCGGGGGGCATCTTCATCCTGCGGCTCGACAAGTCGACCGGGAAGCCCGTGCCCGGCCAGGGCTACGGCACGCACCTCGTCGGCGGCAACCACAGCCGGATCGAGGGCCCGACAGTCATGTACGACGCCTCGACGCGCTACTACTACCTGTTCCTCTCGTTCGGCGGCCTCACCGCCGACGGCGGGTACAACGTCCGGGTCGCTCGCTCGAAGAACCCCGACGGCCCGTACCTCGACGCCGCCGGCAACGACATGACGCAGGTGGAGGCGGACCCGACGCTGCCGCTGTTCGACGACGCGTCGATCGAGCCGTTCGGCACCAAGATCCTCGGCAACCACCTGTTCGCGCGCGAGGTCGGCGACCCCGGCGAGGGCCCCGGCACGGGGTACCTCTCGCCCGGCCACAACTCCTGGTACCGCGACCCGACGACCGGTGAGACGTTCCTCGTCTTCCACTCCCGGTTCCCGGGGACGGGCGAGCAGCACGAGGTCCGTGTGCACCAGATGTGGATGAACGCGCAGGGCTGGCCGGTGCTCGACCCGTACCGGTACGCCGGCGGGGACGACCGGCGCATCGAGCGACGGGACGTCGCAGGCGCGTACGCGCTGGTCACGCACGACAAGGCGCTCACCGCCGACCAGCGGCGGGCCACGTCCGTCACGCTCGCGTCGGACGGCACGGTCTCCGGCGAACTCACGGGCCGGTGGTCGCTCGAGGGCGCGGACCGCGCGCGGCTCGACGTCGGGGGCACCCGCTACGACGGCGTGTTCACGCGCTCCTGGCAACCGGACCTCGCGCGGTGGGTCGTGACGTTCAGCGTCCTGTCCGGCGACGGGGTCACGCTCTGGGGCAGCACCGTCCCGCCGATGTCCGCGCGCCAGGCGGTGGACGCCGTCGTCGCGGACCTCGACCTGGGCGACACCTCGGGTCTCGTCGCCGACCTCGTGCTCCCGACCACGGGCACGCACGGCACGACGATCACCTGGACGAGCTCGGACGAGGCCGCCGTGTCCACGACCGGCGACGTCACGCGTCCCGAGGCCGGCGCGGGCGACGCGCACGTGAGGCTCACCGCGCGGGTCACGAACGGCTCGGTCGAGCGCGCGGTCACGATCGAGGTGGTCGTGCTGCAACGGGTCGCGGGCGGACTCGTCGGCTCCTGGTCGTTCGAGGGCGACCTCGCCGACGGGACGGGGGCGCACGCTCCGGCCACGACGACCGGCCCGCGCCTCGACCAGGCCGGCGGCCAGGTCACGTACACCGACGGCGCGCACGGCCAGGCGGTGCACCTCGACGGCGCGTCAGGCGTCCGGCTGCCCGACGGGCTCGTCGCCGGCTCGACGTGGTCGGCCGCGATGTGGCTGCGGCCCGAGGTCCTCACGCAGTTCACGTCCGCGTTCTTCGCGGCGCGCGACGGCAACGCCTGGGTGAGCGTCGTGCCGCGCGGTCACGACGGCGTCGCAGGCTCGACCATGGTCTGGTCGGGCTCGCAGTGGTACGACGCGGGCACCGGCACGCAGATCCCCGTCGGGCAGTGGAGCCACGTCGCGCTCACCGTGGACGGCGGCGAGCTCGTCGTGTACATCGACGGGCAGGCGGCCTTCACGGGGACCGGGTTCCCGGACGTCCTGACGACGACCACCGGCACGTTCGCGCTCGGCGTCAACTGGTGGGACACACCGTTCCAGGGTGACGTCGACGAGGTGTCCGTCTGGAGCTCGGCGCTCACCGCGTCGCAGGTCGCCGCCCTCGCGACGCGCTGACGCCGCACCGACGGCACGGTCGCCACGGCGCTGCGCGTGGTGACCGTGCCGGGCGCGGCATTCCGGTGGCGGGCCGGCCGGACGGGCCCGCTAGACTCGGCCGCACAGGCGTCGACCCGGACATCACCGGCGAGCCTCCGGAAGAACGGGCCCGCAAGGCCTCAGTAGAACCGGACGGGTAGGCCCGTCACAGCCCTCACGAAGTGGTCGACGACCCGCCAGGGGAGCCGGCAAGCGAGGTGGTACCGCGGTAGAGCCCGGCCGGTCCGGGTCCCATCGTCCTCGCAGCCGAGAGCGACGCACCCCACCGGGTGCCGACCACAGGAGAGCCGCACGGTGGCCTACCCGCTGCACCGCCAGTCCGATGTCCCCGCGTCCCCGGACCTGCCCGCCCTCGAGAAGGACGTGCTCGCGTACTGGGAGTCCGACGGCACGTTCCAGGCGTCCATCGACGCCCGCGACGCCGGCGAGCACGGCAGCAACGAGTTCGTCTTCTACGACGGCCCGCCGTTCGCCAACGGCCTGCCGCACTACGGCCACCTGCTGACCGGCTACGCCAAGGACGTCGTTCCGCGCTACCAGACGATGCGCGGCCACCGCGTGGAGCGTCGGTTCGGCTGGGACACCCACGGGCTGCCGGCCGAGCTCGAGGCGCAGCGGCTGCTCGGCATCACCGACACCTCGCAGATCGAGGAGATGGGCCTCGCCGCGTTCAACCAGGCGTGCCGCGAGTCGGTGCTGCGGTACACGGGCGAGTGGCGCGAGTACGTGACGCGCCAGGCGCGCTGGGTCGACTTCGACCACGACTACAAGACGCTCGACGTCACGTTCATGGAGTCGGTCATCTGGGCGTTCAAGCGCCTGTACGACCAGGACATGGCGTACGAGGGCTACCGCGTGCTGCCGTACTGCTGGCGCGACGAGACGCCGCTGTCCAACCACGAGCTGCGCATGGACGACGACGTCTACCAGTCGCGCCAGGACCCCGCGCTGACGGTCGGCCTGCGCCTGGAGACCGGCGAGCTCGCGCTCATCTGGACCACGACGCCGTGGACGCTGCCGAGCAACCTGGCGATCGCGGTCGGGCCGGACGTCGACTACGTGACGGTCGAGCCGGGTCCCGACTCGGCGCTCGCGGGGGAGCGCGTGGTGCTGGCGGCGGCCCGCGTCGGCGCGTACGCGAAGGAGCTCGGCGAGGCGACCGTCGTCGCCACCGTCAAGGGCCGAGAGCTGGCGGGCCGCCGGTACACCCCGCCGTTCGACTACTTCGTCGGCCGGGAGAACGCGCACCAGGTGCTGCTCGGCGAGTTCGTGACCACCGAGGACGGCTCGGGCATCGTGCACATGGCGCCCGCGTTCGGCGAGGACGACATGGTCGCGTGCGAGGCCGTCGGCATCGCGCCGGTCGTGCCCGTCGACTCGCAGGGGAAGTTCACCACCGAGGTGCCGGACTACGTCGGCCAGCTGGTGTTCGACGCCAACAAGCCGATCATCGCGGACCTCAAGGCCGGCACCGGCCCGCTCGAGCGCGTCCCGGCGGACCAGCGGTCGGTCCTCGTGCGCCACGAGACGTACGAGCACTCCTACCCGCACTGCTGGCGCTGCCGAAACCCGCTGATCTACAAGGCGGTGACCAGCTGGTTCGTGCGCGTGAGCGACTTCCGCGACCGCATGGTCGAGCTCAACCAGGACATCACCTGGACGCCGGAGCACATCAAGGACGGCCAGTTCGGCAAGTGGCTGTCGAACGCCCGCGACTGGTCGATCAGCCGCAACCGCTACTGGGGCACGCCCATCCCGGTGTGGGTCTCGGACGACCCGTCGCACCCCCGCGTCGACGTGTACGGCTCGCTGGCCGAGCTGGAGGCGGACTTCGGTCGGGTGCCGACGAACGAGGCGGGCGAGCCGGACCTGCACCGGCCGTTCATCGACGAGCTGACGCGCCCGAACCCGGACGACCCGACGGGCGCCTCCACCATGCGCCGGATCCCGGACGTGCTGGACGTGTGGTTCGACTCGGGCTCCATGCCGTTCGCGCAGGTGCACTACCCGTTCGAGAACGCGGACTGGTTCGAGCACCACTACCCGGGCGACTTCATCGTCGAGTACATCGGCCAGACCCGCGGCTGGTTCTACACGCTGCACGTGCTGGCCACGGCCCTGTTCGACCGCCCGTCGTTCCGCAACGTCCTGTGCCACGGCATCGTGCTMGGCGACGACGGCCGCAAGGCCAGCAAGAGCCTGCGCAACTTCCCGGACCCCGCCGAGATGTGGGACCTGTACGGCTCCGACGCCGTGCGCTGGTTCCTCATGTCGAGCTCGATCCTGCGCGGCGGCAACCTCATCGTCGGCGAGGAGGGCATCCGCGACGGCGTGCGCCAGGTGCTGCTGCCGCTGTGGAGCACGTACTACTTCTTCTCGTTGTACGCCGGGGCGGCGGACGGGGGTGCCGGCTACAGGGCCACGYCGGTCGACGCCGCGCGTGCCGCCACGCTCGCGCCGATGGACCGCTACGTCCTGGCGCGCACGCGGGACCTGGTGGCGCGCACGACGGAGCAGTTGGATGCGTACGACATCTCGGCGGCGTGCGAGACCGTGCGCGAGCACCTCGACGTCCTCACCAACTGGTACGTGCGCACGCAGCGCGACCGGTTCTGGGCCGAGGACGCCGACGCGTTCGACACGCTCTGGACGTCGCTGGAGGTGCTCACGCGGGTCATGGCGCCGCTCGCGCCGCTGGTCACCGAGGAGGTCTGGCGGGGCCTGACGGGCGGGCGCAGCGTGCACCTGACCGACTGGCCCTCCGTCGACCTCGCGCCGGCCGACGAGGCGCTCGTGTCGGCGATGGACCAGGTCCGCGCAGTGACGTCGACCGCGCTCGGCCTCCGCAAGGCCGCGGGCGTGCGCGTCCGGCAGCCTCTGCACACGCTCACCGTGGCGGTCGACGACGCGGACGCCCTGGCGCCGTACCGCGACCTGCTCGCGGCCGAGCTGAACGTCAAGGCCGTCGACCTGGTCACGGCCGACGCCGGCACGGCCGAGCGGTTCGGCATCACCCAGCGCCTCGCGGTCAACGCCCGCGCGGCGGGCCCGCGGCTCGGTCGCGGCGTGCAGGCGCTCATCCAGGCCGCGCGCTCGGGTGCCTGGCGGGTCGACGGCGACGCGGTCGTCGTCACCACCACCGACGGGGACGTGGCGCTCGAGCCGGCCGAGTACGAGCTCACGACCGTGGTCGGCGACGAGGGCGGTGCCGCGGCGGTCCTGCCCGGTGGCGGCTTCGTCGTGCTCGACCTCACGCTCGACGACGCCCTGCGCGCCGAGGGCTACGCCCGCGACGTCGTCCGGGTGGTCCAGGACGCCCGCAAGGCCGCCGGCCTGMAGGTGGGGGACCGGATCGTGCTGACGCTCGACGTCCCGGCCGAGCACCTCGCCGCCGTCGAGGTGCACCGGGACACCATCGCCCGCGAGACCCTCGCGGTCTCCGTGGAGATCGAGACGGGGCCCGCGCTGCAGGCCACCGTGGAAGCCGTCGACGCCGGGGGGTACGAGGCATGAGTGCGCGTGAGCAGGGCACGGGACGGTCAGGAGGGTCCGACCACCTGCGCCGCCAGGCCGAGAAGGAGGCCCGCACGGCCGCCGACGAGGTCTACCAGGCGATCCTGGCGCGGGCCCCGGAGCACGACATCGACCCGACCCTGGACCGGGTGCGGGCGGTGTGCGAGCTGCTGGGCGACCCGCAGAAGGCGTACCGGACCATCCACCTCACCGGCACCAACGGCAAGACGTCGACCTCCCGCATGGTCGAGCGGCTGCTGCGCGAGCACGGCCTGCGCACGGGCCGGTTCACCAGCCCGCACCTGAGCCGCGTGAACGAGCGGATCGCGATCGACGGCGAGCCCATCAGCGACGAGCGGTTCGTCGAGGTGTGGCAGGACGTCGCGCCCTACGTGCACCTGGTCGACCAGGGCTCGATCGAGAAGGGCGAGCCGCGGCTGTCGTTCTTCGAGGTGTTCACCGTCATGGCCTTCGCCGCGTTCGCGGACACCCCGATCGACGTCGCCGTGATCGAGGTGGGCCTGGGCGGCACGTGGGACTCCACCAACGTCGTCGACGGCGAGGTCGCGATCATCACGCCGATCTCGCTCGACCACGAGCGCTACCTGGGCCACACGCTGGTCGAGATCGCGTCGGAGAAGTCCGGGATCATCAAGGACGGAGCCACGGTCGTCCTCGCGCAGCAGACCGAGGACGTCGAGGGCGTGCTGCTGGCGGTCGCCGCCGAGCGCGGCGCGCGCGTGCTGCGCGAGGGCGTCGACATCGCGGTCGGGGAGCGGCAGGTCGCCGTCGGCGGGCAGCTGATCACGCTGCAGGCGCTGGGCGGCACGTACACGGAGATCTTCCTGCCCCTGCACGGGGAGTTCCAGGCGCACAACGCGCTGCTCGCGCTCACCGCGGTCGAGGCGTTCCTCACCGGTGGCCGCGCGCTCGACCCCGGCGTCGTCGAGGTCGCGTTCGCGGACGTCGACTCGCCGGGTCGGCTCGAGGTCGTGCGGTCGAGCCCCACGATCATCGTCGACGGCGCGCACAACCCCGCGGGGATCGAGGCGCTCGTCGCCGGCCTCGAGGAGGCGTTCGAGCTCACGCGGCTCGTCGGGGTGGTCGGCGTGATGGCCGACAAGGACCCCGAGGGCATGCTCGCCGCGCTCGAGCCGGTGCTCGCCGAGGTCGTGGTCACCCGTGCATCGACGTCCCGCGCGCTCGACGCCGAGGACCTGGCGGACATCGCGATCGACATCTTCGGCGAGGACCGCGTGCACACCGTCGAGCGGCTGAACGACGCCCTCGACCTCGCGGTGTCGCGGGCGGAGAGCGAGGTAGAACGCGGGTCCGGCGTGCTCGTCACCGGTTCGATCCTGCTCGTGGCCGAGGCGCGGCGGCTGCTCGGGCGTCCGTGACTCCTGGTCACCCGTCCGGGTGACGCCGCGCCGCTCACGCCGCCGCGTGCACGAATGTGCACCGACGGCGCACGATCTCCCCTTGACGCCCCCGTTGCACGACAACAAGGTGAGGTTTGTCGGGACGAAGGAGTTCACGACGGACGTGCGGGGCCTGCCGTGGGTGCCCGGTGGAAGGGATGGCTGCAGTGAAGAAGCTCATCAACGACCCGCAGACCGTCGTGGCCGAGTCGCTCGAAGGATTCGCGGCCGCGCACGCTGACGTGGTGGCGGTCGACGC
>NZ_JBFULZ010000186.1:0-8223 GCF_054049635.1 Cellulomonas sp. P5_C6
GGGGACCGGGGTCGGCGGCGTCGGCGTGTCGACGACCGGGGGCGTCGGTGGGACGGGCGGTGCCGGGGGAGCCGGGGGTGCCGGCAGGAACAGGAAGTCGGAGGCTCCGCTGAGGGTGCCGGTGAGGCCCTTGACCGAGACGGGCTCGCCGACGGCCGGCACGTAGTCGATGTCGTACGTGTACCGCGACACCGAGGCGTCGGCGCGGGTGACCGACCAGACCTGCGGCGTGGCGTCGGAGAACGCGAGCGCCTGGGTGTCATGGACGGCGTTGGGCGGGTCGTCGTAGGTCAGCCGCACCACGACGCGCCGCAGGGCGGTTCCCACGCCGGTGTCGGACGGGTCGACGCTGACCTTGACCACGCCGCCGCGGGCGTTGCCCACCACCAGGGTCGAGGCGTCGGACTCCGCCGGCGCCCAGTCCGTGCTGATCACGGACCCGTCCTTGCCGACGATCTTCGTGGCGTAGCGGTACGCGCGGGCGTCGGGGTCGCGCAGCAGGAAGCGCCACTGCGGGGGAGCGAGGGCCAAGAGGGTGGACTCGGCGAACTGCAGCGAGCGGGTCTGCTGGTAGTCGTGGGCCTTGTCCTCGTACGCGAGGTCGACGATGACCGTCTGCACCTCGGACCAGTCGACGGTCGGCACGACGGAGAGGTGGAAGCCGTCGTCGAACGGCGTCGAGACGGACAGGTACCCGGACTGCGCGTTGTCGTCGTGGTCGCCGGTGAACCAGTCGGTGGTGATCCGCTGGCTGCCGGACGCGTCGTCGGTGGTGACGTAGGTGAACCGGTACCGGTACGGCGCGGTCCAGGGTGCGTAGATGACCCGGCGGTAGTCCACCTCGGGTGCGTCCTTGGTGAGGATGACCTTGTCGACGACGTCCGGCACCTTCGCGGCCGGGTCGCCGTACCCGATCTCGACCTCGATCGAGGTGAGCTTCTGGGTGTCGAACGCGTTCTTGTCGTTGGCCGCGACCTTGAGCGCCATGACCCCGGGGTTGGGGACCTTGAGCGTGTAGTCCCGCAGGTGGGTGGACTCCGAGTACAGGCGGGTCGTGGTGACCGGGCCGGACTTGTAGTTGACGTCGACGTCGACCGTGTACGAGTCCTCGCTCACCTTGGCCAGGCGCGTGGTGAACGTCTTGGGCGCGTGGTCCTCCTTGGTGAAGGTGTAGCTCTCGCGCTTGGAGATGTCGCGGCCGTCCTTCTGGCCGGTGTAGGAGACGTGGCCGACGACGCTGTGCACGATGTCGCCGTAGACGTCGAAGTCCAGGTTGGTGTCGACCGTGACCGTCAGCGTGTTGAAGTACCACTCCGCGGTGCCCAGGTCGATGTCGAGGATGACGTCGTCGATCGGCGCCCCGATGAACGCGGGCGCGATCGTGGCGCTCGGGTTGTACTGCCGCACGACGACGTCCCGTTGCACGAGGTCGAGGTTGAACACCTGGTGCGTGCTCTCGTGGATGAAGCTCATCCACTGGTTCTCGCGGTCGGCGGCGGTGGCGAAGCTGCCGCCCTTGAGGAAGTGGTCCTTGAGCCAGTCGTCCATCTTGCCGAACGCGAACGCGCGCAGCGCCTCGACGTCGTCGTCCTTGATCTGGCTCGAGCCCTTGTCGATGTTCAGCGTGATGAGGCCCTGCGACTCCATGGTCTCGCTGATTGACGTGCGATGGGCCTCGGTGGAGACGTCGTCGCCCCAGACGCTGCCGTCGGTGACCTCCGACGTCGTGTACGTCATGACGACGTCCTTGACCTCGTTCGAGTCGCAGTGCGCGTACACGTGGATGGCGGGCAGGCGGGTGTCGAAGGACAGCGAGTACTCGACGATCCCCACCCCGGCGCCCTTCTTGAGGGCCTGGTAGAACAGGTCGGCGCCGAGCGTCTTGAGCTCCACCGCGTACGACGCGGTGTTCTGCGCGAACAGCGACGGCTTGCCCGTCTGCACCTCGGCGACGAACTTGTCGTCCTTCATGATCAGCAGGCGCACCTCGCCGTCGATGAAGTCCATCGACGTGAGCTTGGGCGGCGGCAGCTGCGACTCGTTGGGGCGCTCGGCGCGCATGCGGTCGACCAGCTTGGGCCGGACCTTGGTCTCGAGAAACTCGGGGTCCTCGACCAGCTCGGTGGTGAAGACGAGGTAGCCGCCGCCCTTCTCCTCGCCGTCCACGTGCTCCACGGGGAACTGGTACTTGAGGAACGTGAACATCGGCTTGCCGTCCGGACCGGTGGCGATGCGCAGCGTCCGCGGCAGGTAGTAGAAGTGCGCGAAGTCGTCGTCGTCCCGAAAGACGGTCATTCCCTCGATGGTGTCGAACACCGGAATCGACTGCATCAGAGCCCCCTGACAACGGCGCGAGGCCCGGTCCGGCGACGTCGCCGGGGGTCACGCCTCGTCGAATCTATCCCCGACCACCCGTTTGGGGGAGGGCGAAATGTCCCCATATGCGGTATGGCCGTCGCCGCGGCCGTGCGCGAGCAGGATCCGGCGGATCTCCCGCGCGCAGACCACGCAGAACGGCTCGCCGAGATTGCGCATCCGACAGGTCTCCTGCGCGCGGTACACGCCGTGGGCGTACCGGTCGCCGCCTTCGTGACAGCCCGCGCCGTCGAGGTCCGCCCACGGCGCGCGGGCCGGGTCTCGCTCGAGCGTGACGTTGATCCGGCGGGGCTCCGGGCCGGGGTGCCGGCCGTCGTGGCCGTACTCGTCGGCCAGGTCGAACGCGGCGTGCCCGAGCTCGTGCACCGCGAGGGCCGCCCCCCACGGATGGCGCGTGAGGCAGGCGAGGGTGCCGGCCGAGCCCCCGTACTCGGCGCGGTTCGCCAGCACGAGCACGGCGTCGGCGCCGGGCACGTGCCGGCGCGCGTGCCGAAGCGCCGCGTCGGCGTCGACGGTGAGCAGGCGGCCGTCGAGCGTGGATGTCCCCTCGCCGACGACGTCGACCCGGTGGACGTTGACCAGAGTGCGCAGCAGTCCGAACGGCTCGGTCGCCAGCAGCTCCGCGACGAAAAGCCGGACCTCGGCCGCGAAGCCGTCGAGCTCGTCCTCGGCGAAGCCGTCGGCCACGACGACGATGTCGAAGCGCCGGTCCGGCGGGCCGTTGTCCAGCACCGTGACGGTGGGGAACCGGGCGGCGGGCACAGGCCCAGCATGGCGCAGGGCGATTCACCCGGACTACCACCCGACCAGGCATGGTCACCATCACCCGAATGGGTTGAAACTGGACATGCTGACTCGGACTCGCAAGGGGGCGTGATGACAGCCAAGCGTGTGTACTTCTTCAGCGGGACCGACTACTCGCGCTTCGATCACACGATCGACAACGTGCTACCGATCTACCCGATGACCACGGCCGCGCAGTGGACGGGTCTGCCCGCCACGATCGACGCGGCGGTGAACTGGGGCAACGGCAAGGTCTACTTCTTCGGCGGTGCGCAGTACTACCAGTTCGACGTGCTGCTGGACCGGGTCGACCCCGGCTATCCACGGGCCATCGCCGGCGCCTGGACGGACGCGGCGTCGGCCGCCTTCGACTCCGGTATCGACGCGGCGGTGAACTGGGGCAACGGCAAGGCGTACCTGTTCAAGGGTGGCCAGTACATCCGCCACGACATCGCCGCCGGCACGCTGGACCCGGGCTACCCGAAGCCGATCAAGGGCAACTGGGGCGGGGTCGCCGGGACGATCTTCGAGAAGGACATCAGTGACATCGTCAACTGGGGCAACGGCAAGGTCTACTGGTTCAAGGACGACTGCTACGGCCGGGTCGACCAGGCGACCAAGGCGTTCGACCCGGGGTACCCGAAGCTGATCAGCGCCGGGTGGCCGGGGGTGTTCCCTGCGGGGATCAGCGCGGCGGTCGAGTGGCCGATCGCCGCCGTCCAGCCGTCGAGCTTCTCGGTGCCGGCCAACCTCGGGGCGTGCACACAGCTTGCCGTCGTCGGCGGGTCGCGGTTCACCACGCACTTCGAGATGACCATCGACTTCGACAGCGCGCCGTACCCCACCACCTGTGCCGTGGGCGAGTACCGCCAGTACGTCCGCGGCTCGTTCATGGTCAGCGGGCGGCGCAAGACGTTCCTGCTCGCCGACCCGGCGGGAGGGCCGCCGCCCGAGATGCTGGCCGTTCCGCCGGCCGGGTCGACGAGCGACAACTTCCGGGAGGACGGCAAGCGGCGGCTGTCCGGTGTGGACCTCTTCTACGGGCGACGCCGGGGAACGCAGTTCGCCAACAGCCAGTTCCTGCCCGACACGCAGACGGGCTGCTCGTTCCGCGGGATCGACAACCCGGGGACCGGCAAGCCCACCGGGACGGTCGTCCTCACCGTCCTCGACTTCCGGGGTGAGGCCGTGGACTCCGCCACCAGCGGCGAGGTGCTGCAGTCCGCCAACTGGTCCACGAGCTGTGGCGGGGTGTGCTGATGAGGCAGGCGCAATTGATCGGCGGGCTCTGGGCGCTGCCGACGCTCGAGAAGGTCGGCGACGGTGCGGTCGAGCTGCACGTCAGCGTCGCGGTCGACGAGGTGGACGGGCTGGCCGGCACACCTGTGGCAGTGGACGTCCAAGCGGGTGGCCGGTCTCTTGAGGTCACGTCCGCGCCGGCTGACGGCGACTACTACTACCTCGAGACGCTCGCGGTGACCGCGGTCGCGGACTTCGCGTACGCCAACCCGGAAGGGCTGACGCCCGAGACCGTGACCGTCACGATCGGCGGCGAGTCCGCCTCATGGCCCACCGAGGATGCGTGGGCGGAGCCCGACCCGGGTGGCATCCCGATGGTGTGAGTCCTGATCGACAGGGGGAGTGATGACTGCACGACGTGTGTACTTCTTCAGCGGGGCCGAGTACTCCCGCTTCGACAGCGCGACCGACGCGGTGCCCGCCGGCTACCCGCGGAGCACGGTGGCGAACTGGCCCGGGCTGCCAGACGAGATCGACGCCGCGGTGAGCTGGGGGAACGGCAAGGTCTACTTCTTCAGCGGCTCGCGCTACTACCGGTACGACGTGCTGCTCGACAAGGTTGACGACGGCTACCCGCGCGACATCAAGGGCGCGTGGACCGACGCGGCCAGCGCCGCGTTTGACGGCGGGATCGACGCCGCCGTGAACTGGGGCAACGGCAAGGTCTACCTGTTCAGGGGCGGCGAGTACATACGGCACGACATCGCGGCCGACACCCTCGACCCGGGCTACCCGAAGCCGATCAAGGGCAACTGGTCCGGCGTCGACGGCACCATGTTCGAGAAGGACATCAACGCGATCGTCAACTACGGCAACGGCAAGGTCTACTGGTTCAAGGACGACCAGTACGCGCGAGTCGACCAGGCCACCAAGACGTTCGACCCCGGGTACCCGAAGCTGATCAGCGCGGGGTGGTCCGGGGTGTTCCCCATGTTGATCAGCGCGGCGGTCGAGTGGCCGATGGCGGACATCCTGGCGGGCGGGTTCCGGGTGCCGGACAACCGTGGCGGCTGCGAGGCGGCGCCCATCGGTGGTGGCACCATGTTCCGGGAGTACTTCGAGATGAACCTCGAGTTCGAGAGCTCGCCGTATCCGACGACGTGCGCGGTCGGGGAGTACCGGCAGTACGTGCGTGGGCAATTCCGCGTCGACGGCGTGGTCAAGGAGCACCTCCTCGCTGACCCGGCCGGAGGTCCCGCGCCGAAGATGAAGCCGATCCCGCCGGCCGGCTCCGCGTCCGACAACTTCCAGGAGGACGGCAAGAGGTTCCCGGACGGCTCTCAGATCTTCTACGGGCGACGGCGGGGGACCCAGTTCGGCAACAGCGTGTACTCGCCGGACACCCAGACCGGCTGCTCGTTCCGGGGCAAGGACCGGCCCGGCATGCCCGGGGCCACGGGCAGCGCGATCGTGGTCAACCTCGACTTCCACGGGGACGCCGTGGACTCCGCGAGCGGCGGCCTGGTGCTGCGGCGTGCGGACTGGTCCGTGAACTGCGGAGGGACGGCCTGATGAACGAGTCGCAGATGGTGGGCGGCCACTGGGTCCTGCCCACCCTGGAGAGCAACACCGACGGGGTCGCCCGCCTGCACGTGAGCATCGCGGTCGGTGAGGTCGACGAGCTGAGCGGCCAGCTGGTCGCCGTGAGCCTGCAGAGCGGCGGGCAGGAGCTGCCGGTGAGCGCCGCGCCGGCAGACGGGGCGTACTACTACCTCGAGACGCTCGCGGTCACGGCAATCGCCGACTTCGCGTTCGCCAACCCCGACGGGCTCGTGCCGGACACCATCACCGTGACCTTGGGCGAGGAGACGGCCACCTGGCCGGCCGAGCTGCGGGAGGACCCGGACGGCGGGAGCCCGCAGATCGTCTGAGCGTCAGACCTGGACCGGGAACGTCAGCACCACGCCGATGGTCGTCAGCAGCACCACACCGCCGATCGCGATCATCGTGGTGCGGCGCCGCGGCGAGCCCAGCTTGGAGCCGATGCCGCAGAAGAAGAGCACGGAGGCGCACAGGACGGTGGCCAGGACGTAGTTGTCCTTGCGCTCGATGGCCACCCGCGCGACCGTCGCCGACCGGTCGGACGCCTTCTCCAGGCGGGTCGCCTCCGTCGCCGACGCCAGCACGTAGTCGTCCATGGCGAACGGCGTGGGCGGCGCCGTGGGGTCGACCAGCGGGTCGGTCGCGAGCCAGGACTTCACCGCGGGCTGGAACTCCGGGCGGAAGCGGTTGAACAGGAATCCCGAGTACGTCGCCGGGTCGGGCACGTACGGGTCGGGCACGACGGCCACGCCGCCCTCCTGGTGCAGCGCCGCCAGCCAGTCCGTGAACAGCATGACGTCGATGATCGTCTGCTGGCCGGCGAGGGTCTGGGCACGGTTCGACTCGGCCCGCTCGCGCGACGCCGCGCTGTACGCCGCGGCCTGGACCCCGCTCCACTGGCTGCTCTGGAACGCCGACCACGCCGTCAGGACGGTGGCGAGCGCCAGCAGAGCGGTCGCGATCAGGTCGAGGTGCCGGAACCAGCCGGACTCGGGTGTCGCAGCCGTCGGCGCAGTCTCGTCGGTCTCTGCGACGTCGTCCATGGTCACCCCCGGCCGTCACCGTCTCACGGCACCTCCCGCCGACGCCACGACACGCTCCCGAGAGGTCCCGGACGTGCTCTGGCCTGGGACGCCGTAGCGGCGGGCACGGCGCCGGTGGTACCTATGAACCCCCGGTGCCGCGCCGGGGAGGGCGGGGACTCAGATGGAACGCAGCGCCGGCCGTTCGGCAGGCCTGGTCCTGTTCACCCTGGCCACCGCCCAGTTCCTCATGACGCTCGACAGCTCGGTGATGAACGTGTCCATCGCCCAGGTCGCCGCGGACGTCGGGACGACCGTGACGGGCATCCAGACCGCCATCACGCTCTACACGCTCGTCATGGCCACGATGATGATCACCGGCGGCAAGATCGGCAGCCTCATCGGACGCCGCCGGGCCTTCGCCATCGGCTGCGTGATCTACGCCTGCGGCTCGTTCGTCACCTCGATCGCCCAGAGCCTCACGGTGCTGATCCTCGGGTGGTCGGTGCTCGAGGGACTCGGCGCGGCGCTGATCATGCCCGCGATCGTCGCGCTCGTGGCCTCGAACTTCGCGACGTCGGAGCGGCCGCGGGCATACGGCCTGGTCGCGTCGGCCGGCGCGATCGCGGTGGCCGCCGGGCCGCTGATCGGCGGCTTCGTCACCACCTACTGGACCTGGCGGTACGTGTTCGCCGGGGAGGTCGTCCTCGTCATCGGCATCCTCGCGCTCACCCGCCGGATCGCCGACGCCGAGCCCGAGGAACGGTTCCGCCTCGACCTCGTCGGGTCCGCCCTCTCCGCGCTCGGGCTGGGCCTGGCCGTCTACGGCGTGCTGCGGTCCGGCGAGTGGGGCTGGGTGCAGACCAGGCCCGGCGGACCCTCGTGGCTCGGGGTCTCCCCGACCGTGTGGTTCGTGCTCGGGGGGATCCTCGTGCTCCGGCTCTTCGTCGCGTGGGAGCTCCGCGTGGTGGCCGCGGGCCGGGAGCCGTTGGTGCGGCCCGGCATGCTGCGCAACCCGCGGCTGGCCGGCGGCCTGACGATGTTCTTCTTCCAGTTCATGATCCAGGCCGGGCTCTTCTTCGTGGTGCCGCTGTTCCTGTCGATCGCGCTCGGCCTCACCGCGCTGGAGACCGGCGTGCGGCTGCTGCCGCTCTCCGTGTCCCTGCTCATCGCCGCGGTCGGGATCCCGCGCTTCTTCCCG
>NZ_JBFULZ010000187.1:0-8154 GCF_054049635.1 Cellulomonas sp. P5_C6
GTGGTACTCCTGGTCGACCCAGATGGCGACGGGCCGCACGCCGCCCGCGAAGTACGGGCCGACGGGCGACGCGATGACGAGGAACTCGGCCTCGAGCGAGGGCCGCACGCCGAGGAAGCTCTCGGAGGCGTACATGAAGGGCCGCAGGTACAGGCTGGTCTCCTCGCCCGAGGGCACCCACGCACGGTCCGTCGCGACGAGCGCCTGGATCGCGCCCAGGAAGTCCGCCTCGGTCAGCTCCGGCAGCGCCAGGCGACGGGCCGAGCGTGCGAACCGCGCGGCGTTGGCCTGCGGGCGGAACGTCCACACGGAGCCGTCGGGGTGCCGGTACGCCTTGAGCCCCTCGAAGATCTCCTGCGCGTAGTGCAGCACGGCGGTCGCGGGGTCCAGGAGCAGCGGCCCGTACTTCTCGACGCGGCGGCCGGTCCAGCCGCTCTCCTGCGAGTACGAGATGCGGGCCATGTGCTCGGTGAACACGGTGCCGAACTTGGGTGACGCCAGCGCCGCTTCGCGCTGCTCGTCGGGGACGGGGGTGTCGGTCCGCGTCACCTCGAAGAGGTCGGCGGACGTCGGGGTTGCGAGGGTGCTCATCTGCGGGGGCCTTTCACCAGAGTCAGGTTTGACGGTACCGGTGAGGACGGCCGGGTGTCTCTGCGGGCCTAGCCGGCGATGCGCGCGGCGAGGTCCTTGCCCACCTCGGCCGTCGACCGTACTCGCTCGGCACCCGAGCGGTCGGCGATGTCGTCGGCGACCGCCTTCTGCACGCGCGCCGCGGCGTCCGTCAGGCCGAGGTGCTCGAGCAGGAGGGCGACCGACAGCACGGTGGCCGTGGGATCGGCCTTGCCCTGGCCCGCGATGTCCGGCGCGCTGCCGTGCACGGGCTCGAACATGCTGGGCGCGGTGCGGTCCGGGTTGATGTTGGCCGACGCCGCCAGGCCGATGCCGCCGGTGATGGCCGCCGCCAGGTCCGTGAGGATGTCGCCGAACAGGTTGTCGGTGACGATCACGTCGAACCGCGCCGGGTTGGTGACCAGGAAGATGGTCGCCGCGTCCACGTGCAGGTAGTCGACGGTCACGTCGGGGAACTCCGCGTTCACGGCCTCGACCGTGCGGCGCCACAGGTGACCCGCGTGCACGAGCACGTTGTGCTTGTGCACCAGGGTGAGCTTCTTGCGCGGGCGGGCCGCGGCACGGGCGAACGCGTCACGGACCACGCGCTCGACACCGAACGCGGTGTTCACGCTGACCTCGTTGGCCACCTCGTGCGGCGTGCCGACGCGTATGGYGCCGCCGTTGCCCACGTACGGGCCCTCGGTCCCCTCGCGCACGACGACGAAGTCGATCTCGCCGGGGTTTGCCAGGGGCGAGGCGACGCCCGGGTACAGCCGGCTCGGGCGCAGGTTCACGTAGTGGTCCAGCGCGAAGCGCAGCTTGAGCAGCAGCCCCCGCTCCAGCACACCGGACGGGACGGTCGGGTCCCCGATGGCGCCCAGCAGGATCGCGTCGTGCGCCCGGATCGCGTCGAGGTCGGTGTCCGTCAGCGTCTCGCCCGTGGCGTGCCAGCGGCGCGCGCCGAGGTCGAAGTCCGTCGTCGTCACCGTGACCGGGGAACCGTGCAGCGCCGTGTCGAGGGCCAGCAGGCCCTGCTCGACCACCTCGGTCCCGATGCCGTCACCGGCGACGACGGCGAGGCGGATGTCCCGGGCAGCGGTGGTGTCGACCATGGAGCGAGCCTAGACCCCGTCCCACCGCTCGGGACGGGTGTCTCAACCTACGGAACGTGTGGTCAGTCGACCGCGGGCGTCGGACCGCTGGTCGGGTAGATCAGCTCGAACCGCTCGAGCATGACGTCGATCGTCGACGAGAAGCCCTCCCCCAGCACCCGGCGCCACGACGCCTCGTGATGCGTGCGCCAGGACTCCAGCGACCCGTCGTCCTCGGCCTCCGCCGCGGCGTGCTCGGCGTCCACCTGGTCGAACGGGACGACCTCGACGTCGGTGGTGCGCAGGAGCGCGCGCGGGTTGCCCTCGCCGTCCACGACGATCGACAGGTCGCCGACGCGCGGGATCTCGAGGCCGACCTGCTCCAGCTCCGCGACGGCCAGCGCCGTGGCCGTCTTGCGGCCGTCCAGCACCCGCGCCAGCAGTTCCTCTGCCTCGGCGTCGTCGCCGTACGACCACGACGGCGGCGGCACCACGTCCTCGGGCGTCCCCCCGAGCACGCTGTCCAGCTTGCCGAACCCCACGTGCCCGCGGGCGGCCTGCCAGAACGCGGAGATCCGCACGTCCTCGACGGCGCCCTCGACGCCGTCCTCGGGTGCGCTCGCCTGCTCGTCGGTCATCGTCGTCCCTCCGTCGTGGTCCGCCCATCCTTGCGTACCCGCAGCCCAGCAGCACATCCGCACCGCCACGGCCGCCGAGCGCGCCGGCCCGTCGGCGACCGCGCGTCGCTCGTCGCCGACCGCGGGCCGCAGGCGGGCGCGGTCGGTCACCGACGACCGCGCTCGGCGACACGAGAGCGCGCTCGGCGGGCTCGGGTGCGTGGCGACTCCCCCGGAGGCGGCCGCGCGCAGATCGTCGCCGGATGCCGGTGCCGACATCGGGAGCGCGTGTGGCCGCGAACGCTGCCGGTTGTCGGCGAATGCCAKTGGTTGTCGCCGAGCGCGTACCTCCGGCGGGCGCGCTCGGTGACCGAAGACCGCGCTCGGGGACGCGAGGCCGCGCTCGGTGAGCTCGCGTGCGTGGCGACTCCCACGGGCGCGCGCGCACATCGTCGCCGGACGCCCGTGCAGACATCGGGGAACGCGTGCGGCCGCCACGAACGCTGCCGGTTGTCGGCGAATGCCGGTGGTTGTCACCGAGCGCGTACCTCCGGCGGGCACGCTCGGTGACCGAAGGCCGCGCTCGGGGACGTGAGACCGCGCTCGGGGACGCGAGGACGCGCGCCGGGGCGTGAGGCCGTGCTCGGGGCGTGAGGCCGTGCTCGGGATGCAGAACGGCGCCCCGGTCAGTGGCCGGGGYGCCGTTCGGTGGTGAACGGCGCCCCGGTCCGTGGCCGGGGTGCCGTTCGTGGTGCGGGGTGGGTCAGCGCGCGGCCGAGCCCTCGACGTAGTCCGTCTCCGACGGCTTCACCCAGGCGAACAGCTTGCGCAGCTCGCGGCCGACGGGCTCGATCGGGTGGTTCTGGCCCTTCTCGCGCAGGGCCTTGAACTCCGGTGCGCCGGCGTCCTGGTCGTTGATGAACCGCTCGGCGAAGGCACCGTTCTGGATGTCCGCGAGGACGGCCTGCATGTTGGTYTTCACGTCGGGCGTGATGACGCGCGGGCCGGACACGTAGTCGCCGTACTCGGCGGTGTCGGACACGGACCAGCGCTGCTTGGTGATGCCGCCCTCGAAGATGAGGTCGACGATCAGCTTGAGCTCGTGCAGGACCTCGAAGTACGCGACCTCGGGCTGGTAGCCGGCCTCGGTCAGGGTCTCGAAGCCGTACTGGATGAGCTGCGAGACGCCACCGCAGAGGACGGCCTGCTCACCGAACAGGTCGGTCTCGGTCTCCTCCGTGAAGGTCGTCTTGATGCCGGCGGCGCGCAGGCCACCGATCGCCTTGGCGTAGGAGAGCGCGAGGTCCCAGGCGGCGCCGGAGGCGTCCTGCTCGACGGCGACGATGACCGGCACGCCGCGCCCGTCGACGTACTCGCGACGGACCAGGTGACCCGGGCCCTTGGGGGCGACCATGAGGACGTCGTGGCCGGCGGCCGGCTTGATGTAGCCGAAGCGGATGTTGAAGCCGTGGCCGAAGACGAGCGCGGCGCCGTCCTGCAGGTTGGGCTCGATCTCCTCGCGGTACACGATGCGCTGGACCTGGTCGGGCGCCAGGATGACGACGACGTCGGCCTCACGGACCGCGTCGGCCACCGAGGCGACCTTGAGGCCCTGGTTCTCGGCCTTGGCACGGGACGCCGAGCCCTCGCGCAGGCCGACGGTCACGTCGACGCCGGAGTCGCGCAGGTTGAGGCTGTGCGCGTGCCCCTGGCTGCCGTAGCCGATGACGGCGACCTTCTTGGACTGGATGATCGACAGGTCGGCGTCGTCGTCGTAGAACAGCTCGGCCACGATGGGTCTCCTCGGTGTGTGGTTCTGCTTCTGCTTCAGGAACGGAACGTGCTAGGCGGAGCGGTTGACGCGCTCGAGAGCGCGGTCGGTGATCGAGCGCGACCCGCGGCCGATGGCCACCGTGCCGGACTGCACGATCTCCCGGATGCCGAACGGCTCCAGGGCGGCGAGCAGGGCGTCGAGCTTGCCCGGTCCGCCGGTCGCCTCGATGACGACCGTGTCGGGCACGACGTCGACGACGTGGGCCCGGAACAGCTGGACGACCTCGAGCACGCTGGTCCGCTGGGCGGTGTCGGCCTTGACCTTCACCAGCAGCAGCTCGCGCTGCACGGACGCGGCGTCCTCGAGCTCGACGATCTTGATGACGTTGATCAGCTTGTTCAGCTGCTTGGTCACCTGCTCGAGCGGCAGAGCGTCGACGTCGACGACGACCGTGATGCGCGAGATCTCGTCGTGCTCGGTGGGACCGACCGCGAGCGAGTGGATGTTGAACGACCGCCGCGCGAACAGGCCGGCGACGCGGGTCAGCACGCCGGGCTTGTTCTCGACGAGGACCGACAGGGTGTGGCGGGACATGGCTCAGTCCTCCCGGTCCCACGCGGGGCTGATCCCACGCGCGTACTGGATCTGGTCGTTGCTGACACCCGCGGCGACCATCGGCCACACCATCGCGTCGCGCGACACGGTGAAGTCGATGACGACGGGCTGGTCGTTGATCTCGAGGGCCCTCTTGATCGTGGCGTCGACGTCCGCCGCGGTCTCGCAGCGCAACCCGGCGCAGCCGTAGGCGTCGGCCATCTTCACGAAGTCGGGGACCCGCACGGTGCCGTGCCCGGTGTTGAGGTCGGTGTTGGAGTAGCGCGACTCGTAGAACAGGGTCTGCCACTGCCGCACCATGCCGAGCGACGAGTTGTTGATGATCGCGACCTTGATCGGGATCTCGTTGATGGTGCAGGTGGCCAGCTCCTGGTTGGTCATCTGGAAGCAGCCGTCGCCGTCGATGGCCCACACGGTCCGCGACGGGTCGCCGACCTTGGCTCCCATGGCCGCCGGCACCGCGTAGCCCATGGTGCCCAGGCCGCCGGAGTTCAGCCACGAGTTGGGCCGCTGGTACTTGATGAACTGCGCGGCCCACATCTGGTGCTGCCCCACGCCCGCGGCGAAGATCGACTCGGGCCCGGACAGCTCACCGATCCGCTGGATGACGTACTGCGGGGCCAGGTGACCGTCGGCCGGCTCGTCGAACCCGAGCGGGAACGTCGCGCGCCACTCGTCCAGCTGGCGCCACCACTCCTCGAGGTCCGGCTTGCCGTGCTGCGTGTGCTCGCGGGCCAGCTCCGGCAGCAGGTCCGCCATGACCTCCTTGAGGTCGCCGACGATGGGCACGTCGACGTGACGGTTCTTGCCGATCTCGGCCGGGTCGATGTCCGCGTGCACGACCGCCGCGTTGGGCGCGAAGGACGACAGCAGGCCCGTCACGCGGTCGTCGAAGCGGGCGCCGAGGGCCACGATCAGGTCGGCCTTCTGCAGCGCCGCGACGGCCGAGACCGTGCCGTGCATGCCCGGCATGCCGAGGTGCTGCGGGTGCGAGTCCGGCAGCGCGCCGCGGGCCATGAGCGTGGTCACGACGGGAGCGCCGGACGCCTCGGTCAGCGCGCGGAGCTCGGCGGCCGCACGGGCGCGGATGACCCCGCCGCCGACGTAGAGCACCGGACGACGGGACGTGGCCAGCAGGCGGGCGGCCTCGCGGATCTGCTTGGCGTGGGGCTTGGTCACCGGGTGGTAGCCCGGCAGCGTGAGCTCCTGCGGCCACGAGAACGTGGTCTGCGCCTGCATCGCCGACTTCGCGATGTCGACCAGCACCGGGCCGGGCCGGCCGGTCGAGGCGATGTGGAACGCCTCGGCGATGACCCGCGGGATGTCGTCGGCGTTGGTGACCAGGTAGTTGTGCTTGGTCACCGGCAGCGTGATGCCGACGATGTCGGCCTCCTGGAACGCGTCCGTGCCGATCATGGCCGCGGAGACCTGGCCCGTGATCGCGACCAGCGGCACCGAGTCCATGTGGGCGTCGGCGATCGGGGTCACCAGGTTGGTCGCCCCCGGACCCGAGGTCGCCATGCACACGCCGACCCGGCCGGTCGCGGCGGCGTAGCCGGCGGCTGCGTGCCCGCCGCCCTGCTCGTGCCGGACCAGGATGTGGCGGACCTTGGTCGAGTCCATCAGCGGGTCGTACGTCGGGAGGATCGCGCCGCCCGGGATGCCGAAGACGACCTCGACGCCGGCCTCCTCGAGCGAGCGGACGATCGACTTGGCGCCGGTGACGTGCTCGGGGCCGATCGCGCTGGTCGCCGCGGGGAGGGCGACGCGCGGGGTGGCTGCCGTGGGCGTGGGCGTTCGCGGCGGTGCCGGGTGTGGGCCCTGGACCATCGATGTCTCCCTGGATCGTGCTGCTGGGTGCTGCCGGTTCACGTGCGGTCCGAACACAGAAAAGCCCCTCGAGCCACGTACGGGCTGGACGAGGGGCGAGCGCGCTGACGAGGCCTGTGCGGGAGGCCTCTAGCCGGCGCGCTCAGGAAGTACTACGAGAAGCATGGTCGTCTGCACGTGTTGGACACTACGCCCACGTTTCCGATGTGTCACGCCGCCACCCCCGCGTCTCACATCGTGGTTCACGGGATCAACTGCTGGACGGCGCCGAGGACGCGGCACCCAAGTGTGCGTCCTCGTCCGGGACCGCGACCGGGTCCATGTCGAACGCCGGCAGCCCGTCGATGCTGGTCCGGTTCTTGAGCCGGCGGTAGTCCGCCTGCCCCTCCAGGCCCTTGCGCTCCATGTGCTGCGGCAGCAGGTCCCGCTCCCCCTCGAGCGCCATCCGCGGCACACCGTAGCCGCACGAGTCGGAGACGCGGTCGACCTCGACGACGATGACCGCGCGGGCACCGCGGGTCTCGGGGAACAGCGCGGCGAGCTCGTCGAAACCCTCGTCGTAGAGCGTGACGAACCGGCCGCGGCCGTAGAGCCGCACGATGTTGGGCGGGCCGGTGAACGCGCAGAACATCAGCGTGATCCGGCCGTTCTCCCGCAGGTGGGCGATGGTCTCGGACCCGCTGGCGGTGAGGTCGATGTAGGCGACGGTGTGCTCGTCGAGCACCACGAACGAGCCCGCGATGCCCTTGGGTGACAGGTTCACGTGCCCGTCGGGCCCGCTCGGGGCCGTGGCGACGAAGAACATCGGCTGCGCCTCGACGAACTCGCGCAGCCGACCGTCGATGGCCTCGTGCACCTTGCCCACGCCTGCTCCCTCGTCCGTGCGACTCTCCTCCGAGAGTAGCGAGGGGCCGGTCGGGGCCGGACAGGTGAACGGCATGCGGACACCCGGGCCGGCCTGTCCGCGAGCGGTTCACCTGTCCGGGAGCACGTGGGCCGCGGGAACCGGGTCGACGATCCGAAGGGCCGGGAGGCCTCGGCGGCGGACCAGCAGCTCGGCCAGCACGAGGTTCGGGATCCAGGCGAGGAACGGGACCACCGCGTACGCGTTGGTGAACGCGGCGTCGGCGTCGGCGCCCGTCACGATCCACGGCGACTGCGCCGCCATGAGCACGCCGAGCCAGAGCCGCAGTGTCACGGCGGCGTAGGTCAGCGAGAAGTTCCGGATCATCCACGCCTGGTGGCTGCGGACGTCGCCCTCCCGGATCGACCGGTAGCCGCGCCAGCCGGTCCACAGCCACAGCGCGGCGAGGGTCCCGAAGCCCGCGAACCCGACCATCCCGGCCGTGTTCACGGGCGCCAGCGCCAGTGCCGCGAGGCCCCCGACCAGCACCGCGACGAGGTAGGTCCGGCCGATCGCCCGGTGTACCGGGCGGAACCGGTCGCGCAGGCCGCGCCAGAGCTGCAGCGGACCGAGCACCAGCGCGATCCCGCCGCCGACGACGTGCGCGTAGAACGCCGCGTGGACCCACCCGGGTCGCCCCTCGTACGCGCCGGCGAGCCCGACGGCGTCGCCGGCGAGCACGTGCAACGGCGTCGTGAGGTACGGCGTGAC
>NZ_JBFULZ010000188.1:0-8026 GCF_054049635.1 Cellulomonas sp. P5_C6
GTGCGCGCACGAGAGAAGAAACTCCGTTGGCTCCTCCTACACGCCGTCAGAGGCCCGTCCGCACGCTSGTCGTGCTCGGCMTCATCATCYTCGCGCTSYTCGGCRCSATCGCCGCGGGSRYCAAGTGGTCSACSGCGACSTGGACGCCGAACCTCGCGCTSGACCTCGAGGGCGGCACGCAGATCATCCTGCAGCCCGTGCTCACGGAGACGGGCAAGAAGCCCGACTCCGCGACCATCGCGCAGGCGATCGACGTGATCCGTCAGCGCGTCGACTCCTCGGGCGTCGCCGAGGCGGAGATCACGAGCCAGAGCGGCGGCAACATCGTCGTCGCCCTGCCGGGGCACCCGAGCGAGCAGACGCTCGAGCTGGTCCGCACGTCGGCGCAGATGGCGTTCCGGCCGGTGCTGGCCATCGGCAACCCCACGCCGACGGACACCTCGACGGCGACCCCGACGCCCACGGCCTCGGCCGCGGCGGCAGCGGACGGGTCCACCCCGGCCCCGACGCCGACGCCCAGCGCCTCGGCGGAGGCGCCGTCGGACACGCCCACCAAGGCGGCGCCCGACAGCCCGAGCGACGCGGCGTACTACATCACCCCGAAGGTGCAGGCGGACTTCGACGCCCTCGACTGCACCGACCCCAAGAACCTCACCGGCGGTGTCAACGGTGACCCGGACAAGGCCTTCGTCACGTGCAGCCAGGACGGCAGCGCGAAGTACATCCTTGGTCCGATCGAGATCGAGGGGGCGCGGATCTCCAACGCCAGCTCGGGTCTGAACCAGCTGCCCAGCGGCGGTACGGGCAACGAGTGGGTCGTCAACATCGCGTTCGACAGCAAGGGCACGACGCAGTTCACGGACGTCACCACCCGGCTGCAGGGTCTGGCGGCCACCCCGCCGCAGAACCAGTTCGCCATGGTGCTCGACGGCCTGGTCATCTCGGCGCCGAGCCTGGCGTCCGGCGTGATCATCTCCAACGGCAAGGCCGAGATCTCGGGCACGTTCACGCGTGAGAGCGCCGCGAACCTGGCCAACCAGCTGAACTTCGGCTCTCTGCCGCTGACCTTCACGGTGCAGAGCGAGGAGCAGATCTCGGCGACCCTGGGGTCCGAGCAGCTGCAGAAGGGCCTCATCGCCGGCCTCATCGGCCTGGTGCTCGTCGTCCTCTACTCGATGCTGCAGTACCGGGCCCTCGGCCTGGTCACGGTCTCGTCGCTCGTGGTCGCGGGGATCCTGGTCTTCGGCGTGATCACGCTGCTCTCCTGGACGCAGGGCTACCGGCTCTCGCTGCCCGGTGTCGCCGGTCTGATCGTGGCGATCGGTATCACGGCGGACTCGTTCATCGTGTACTTCGAGCGCATCCGTGACGAGCTGCGCGAAGGTCGCACGCTCGTCGCCGCGGTGGACCGCGGCTGGGAGCGCGCGCGGCGCACCATCCTGGCGTCCGACGCCGTGAACTTCCTCGCCGCGATCGTGCTCTACCTGCTCGCGGTCGGCGGGGTGCGCGGCTTCGCGTTCACCCTCGGTCTCACCACGCTGATCGACGTGCTCGTGGTCTTCATGTTCACGCACCCCGTGATGCAGCTGCTCGCCCGCACGAAGTTCTTCGGCGAGGGGCACCGGTTCTCCGGCCTCGACCCGCGGCGCCTCGGCGTCGAGGGCTCCCGCTACGTCGGCCGCGGCCGCGTCGTCACGGGCCCGCGTCCCTCGGGCGTCGAGGACGCCGTCGTCGAGGACGCACCGGTGGACGCCGAGCCCACGCCTCGCGTGCCGGTCACCGTCGGTGCGGGCACGAGCGGGCTGACGATCGCCGAGCGCCGTGCCGCGGCGAAGGCGGCGGAGCAGAAGGCCGCGACGGCCGATGCTCCCGCCGACGAGCCGACGACCGAGTCCGAGCCCGAGTCCGGGCGCACCGAGGGGAACGAGCACTGATGGCCGCCGGATTCGCCCAGTGGGGCAACGACCTGTACACGGGCCGGCGGTCGTACGACATCGTCGGCCGGCGCAAGATCTGGTTCACGATCTCGACCATCCTCGTGATCCTCTCGGCGATCTTCCTGATCAAGCCGGGCCTCAACCCCGGCATCGAGTTCCGCGGCGGCTCCGAGTTCGTCGTCTCGGGCGTGGCCGACGAGAACCAGCAGCTCGCCACCGACACGGTCCTCGCGATCGCGCCGGACGAGCAGCCCAAGGTCACGACCATCGGCGCCGACGGCCTGCGCATCCAGACGTCGACGCTGACCAACGACGAGGTCGAGCAGGTCAAGAGCGCGCTGGCGACGGCGTTCGACGTCCCCGAGGCGACCAACGTCACCAGCTCGTTCATCGGGCCCTCGTGGGGCGCGGACATCTCGAAGAAGGCCATCACCGGCATCCTGGTGTTCCTCGTCTTCGTGACGATCGTGATGACGATCTACTTCCGCAACTGGCGGATGGCAGTCGCCGCGCTGCTCGCGCTGTTCCACGACCTGATCATCACCGTCGGCGTGTACGCGGCCGTCGGCTGGGAGGTCACGCCGGCGACGGTGATCGGCTTCCTGACGATCCTCGGGTACTCGATCTACGACACCGTCGTCGTGTTCGACAAGGTGCGCGAGAACACCGCGGACACGCTCGACCAGTCGCGGTTCACGTACGCCGAGAAGGCCAACCTCGCGGTCAACCAGACCCTGGTGCGGTCGATCAACACCTCGGTCGTCGCCCTGCTCCCGGTGAGCGCGATCCTGTTCGTCGGCGCCTTCATCCTGGGCCCGGGCACGCTGCGGGACATCGCCCTGGCGCTGTTCGTCGGCATGCTCATCGGCACGTTCTCGTCGATCTTCCTGGCGACGCCGTTCGAGGTGACCCTGCGCGAGCGCGAGCCCGCGCTCAAGGCCCACACGGCGAAGATCCTCGCAGCCCGCGCCGCTCGCGCGGCCGGCGGCGAGACCGACGCCGAGCTGGTCGGCCCGGGCCTGCACGTCGCGGCGGGTGCCCTCAAGCCGGGCTCCCACCAGGGCGTCACCGCCCAGCCGAAGCGCAAGCGATGACCGGACCGGACGGCGCGGCGGGGGCTCCTACGGGGGTCCCCGCCGCGCGTGCGGCCGTCCTGGGGCGCATCGACCAGCTCGTGCGCCTGGTGCCGGACTACCCGCAGCCGGGCGTCCTCTTCCGGGACATCACCCCGCTGCTGGCCGACGCCGCGGCCTTCGCCGACGTCGTCGCCGAGATCGCGGACCGCGTCGACGGCCGGGTCGACCTCGTCGCCGGCATGGAGGCCCGCGGCTTCCTGCTCGCCGCGCCCGTCGCGGTGGCGCTCGGCGCCGGCGTGCTGCCGGTCCGCAAGGCCGGCAAGCTCCCGGGCCCGACCGCCTCGGAGTCCTACGAGCTCGAGTACGGCACCGCGACCATCGAGATCCACCCCGCCACGGTTCCCGCCGGCGCACGCGTGCTGGTGATCGACGACGTGCTGGCCACGGGCGGGACGGCCGCCGCCACGGTGTCGCTCCTGCAGCGGTGCGGTGCGCACATCGTCGGGCTCTCGTTCCTGGTCGAGCTCGAGGCCCTCCGCGGCCGCGACCGGCTGGCCGGGCACGCGATCGACGTGCTCGTCGCGGTGCCCTGACCAGGCCCGTCACCGGCCCCGTGACCGTCTCACCCCGCGCGCGGTCGTAGACTGTCGCCTCGACCGTGGGAGGGGGTGTGATGAGCGAGGACGTCCGCACGCCCGAGACCGGTGTCCCGGCAGCGCAGAGCGACTCCCCGTCGAGCCGCATGCGCTCGCGCCTGGGCCGGTTCGGCGCCCGCAGCGGTGCCGCCTTCCCGGCGATCGAGCCGGTGCTGCAGGCCGCGCGCACCAACCACCCCAAGGCCGACCTTGCCGTGGTCGAGCAGGCCTACGTCGTCGCCGAGAAGGCGCACCGGGGCCAGCTGCGCAAGAGCGGCGACCCGTACATCACGCACCCGGTGGCGGTCGCGACGATCCTCGCCGAGCTGGGGATGACGCCGTCGACGCTCGCGGCGGCACTGCTGCACGACACGGTCGAGGACACCGACTACTCGCTCGACCAGCTGCGGCGGGAGTTCGGCCCCGAGATCGCGATGCTGGTCGACGGCGTGACCAAGCTGGACAAGGTCACCTACGGCGACGCGGCGCAGGCCGAGACCGTGCGCAAGATGGTCGTCGCGATGTCGCGCGACATCCGCGTGCTGGTCATCAAGCTGGCCGACCGGCTGCACAACGCCCGGACCTGGAAGTTCGTCGCCGCGGCGTCGGCCGAGAAGAAGGCGCGCGAGACCCTCGAGATCTACGCGCCGCTGGCCCACCGGCTCGGCATGAACACGATCAAGTGGGAGCTCGAGGACCTCTCGTTCGCCACGCTGTACCCCAAGGTCTACGACGAGATCGTGCACCTGGTGGCGGAGCGCGCGCCGGCCCGCGAGGAGTACCTGGCGACTGTCCGCGAGCAGGTGGGCGCGGACCTGGGCAAGGCCAAGATCCGCGCGACCGTGACCGGCCGGCCGAAGCACTACTACTCGATCTACCAGAAGATGATCGTGCGCGGCCGCGACTTCGCGGACATCTACGACCTCGTCGGGGTGCGCGTCCTGGTCGACTCGGTGCGGGACTGCTACGCGGCGCTGGGTGCGCTCCACGCGCGGTGGAACCCGGTCCCGGGCCGGTTCAAGGACTACATCGCGATGCCCAAGTTCAACCTCTACCAGTCACTGCACACCACGGTGATCGGTCCCGGCGGCAAGCCCGTCGAGATCCAGATCCGGACGCACGACATGCACCGGCGTGCGGAGTACGGCGTCGCCGCGCACTGGAAGTACAAGGAGAGCGCGAAGAACGGCAGCTCGGCCGACCCGGACACCGCCGGCAACGACATGCAGTGGCTGCGGCAGCTGGTCGACTGGCAGAAGGAGACCGCCGACCCCAGCGAGTTCCTGGACTCGCTGCGGTTCGAGATCGCCGGCTCCGAGGTGTACGTGTTCACGCCCAAGGGCGACGTCATCGGGCTGCCCTCGGGCTCGACCCCGGTCGACTTCGCCTACGCCGTGCACACCGAGGTGGGCCACCGGACCATGGGCGCCCGCGTCAACGGCCGCCTGGTCCCGCTCGACTCGTCGCTCGAGAACGGCGACGTCGTCGACGTCTTCACCTCGAAGTCCGAGACCGCGGGGCCGTCCCGGGACTGGCTCGGCTTCGTCAAGAGCCCCCGCGCGCGCAACAAGATCCGCCAGTGGTTCTCGAAGGAGCGCCGCGAGGAGGCGATCGAGCACGGCAAGGACGCCATCGCCAAGGCGATGCGCAAGCAGAACCTGCCGATCCAGCGCCTCCTGTCGCACGAGTCCCTGGTGGCCCTGGCCAACGAGATGCGGTACGCCGACGTGTCCGCCCTGTACGCCGCGATCGGCGAGGGGCAGGTCTCGGCGGCGACGGTCGTGCAGCGGCTCGTGCAGTCGATGGGCGGCGAGACCGCGGCCGAGGAGGACCTGGCGGAGGTCGCGCGGCCCGGCCAGACGCAGCGCCGGGTGCGCACCGGCGACCCGGGCGTCGCGGTCAAGGGTGTCGACGACATCTGGGTCAAGCTGGCCAAGTGCTGCACACCCGTTCCGGGTGACGACATCGTCGGCTTCGTGACCCGCGGCGCCGGCGTGAGCGTGCACCGCAGCGACTGCATCAACGTGCAGAGCCTGCGGGCCGAGCCCGAGCGCATGGTCGACGTCGCCTGGAGCCACAACAGCACGTCGCTGTTCCTGGTCCAGATCCAGGTCGAGGCGCTGGACCGCAGCCGCCTGCTCTCCGACGTCACGCGCGTGCTGTCCGACTCGCACGTCAACATCCTGTCGGCGTCCGTCTCGACGTCCCGGGACCGGGTCGCGCTGTCGCGGTTCGTGTTCGAGATGGCCGAGCCGAACCATCTCGCGTCGGTGCTCGCCGCCGTGCGCAAGGTCGAGGGCGTGTTCGACGTCTACCGCATCACGGGGGCCAAGGCCGCCGAGGAGCCGGTCATCCGGGCCTGACGTCGCCGAGCAGCTGCAGGGTGGCGTGCGCCCGGCGGATCCCGCGGTGCCCTCGCAGGGTCGCCAGGTGCGTCACCGCCCGGTCGGGGTCGAAGCCGACGGCCTGCAGGTCGTGGAGCAGCGGGACGGCCTCGTCGGGCTCAAGAATCCGGGCGAGGTCGACGCCGGTCCGCTGCACCGAGGTGGCGCGCAGGTCCCCCACCCGGACGACGTCGTCGGGCGCCAGGACCGCCTCGGCGGCGACCCGGGCGGGATGCGGGTCGGTGCGCCGGCCGCCGGTCCGGACCAGCACGTCGACGCGGTCGGGCGGGTGTGCTCCCGTGTGGACCCACGCGGCGGTCCTCCGGCCGATGACGCCGCGGGACGGCACGAGGGCCGCGAGCGCCGTGGCACGGAGCTCGGGGGTGTCGTCCAGGTCGGCGGCGATGGCGACGTCACCCCAGACGAGGCGCAGGACGCCGTCGCGGAGCAGGCCGAACCACGCGGCGGACCCGACGTCCTGGCGACGGACGGTGCGGGGGAGCGTGAGCGTGGTGGCGCGGTAGTCGTCGAGAAGGCTGCTCACCCGTGCAGCATGGCGGCCGGCGGGGCCGCCGTGGGCGCCGGAGCGGACCTGTGGACGACGCGGGCCCCCGGCCGGGTGAGGACGAGGGCCTGCGTCGACGGTCCGGTCAGCCGCGCGCGTCCTGCGCGGCCCGCTGCACCTGCTCGAGCCACGCGCGCCGGGCGTCGAGGGCGGCCTGGGCGTCGGCGATGCGACGCGTGTCGCCCGCCGCCTTGGCCCGGTCGAGGTCCGCCTCGAGCCCGGCGATGGCCTGCTCGAGCTGGGCCGCAGCACCCTCGGCGCGTGCGCGTGTCTCGGGGTTGGTGCGGCGCCACTGCGCCTGGTCCGTGTCCCGCACCGCGGTCTCCACGGCACGCAGACGGCCCTCGATGCGCTGGACGTCACCGCGCGGGACCTTGCCGGCGGCCTCCCAGCGGTCCTGGATCTTGTGCAGCGCAGCCTTGGCGGCCACGAGGTCCGTGACGGGCAGGAGAGCCTCCGCCTCGGCGAGGAGCGCCTCCTTGACCTCGAGGTTCCCGCGGAACTCCTCGTCGGTCGCGGCCGACTGGGCGTCGCGCGCCGCGAAGAAGGCGTCCTGGGCGGCGCGGAAGCGGGCCCACAGCGCGTCGTCGTCGGCACGGCTGGCGCGGCCTGCGGCCTTCCACTGGGCCATGAGGTCGCGGAAGACCCCGGCCGTGGCGCCCCAGTCGGTGCTCGACTGCAGACGCTCCGCCTCGGCGACGAGCTCTTCCTTCACGTGCTTCGCCGAGGCGTTGCGCGTCTCGAGCTCGGCGAAGAAATGCCGGCGCTCACGGTCGAACGTGGTCCGGGCGTGGCTGAACCGCTTCCAGAGCGACTCCTCGGTGGGCCGGTCGAGGCGCGGCCCCGAGCGCTGCGCCTCCTTCCACTGGTCCAGCAGGGTGCGCAGCTGCTCACCGGCCGGGCGCCACTGGATCCGGGACGGGTCCGTCGCGGCGATCTTCTCGGCCTGCTCGACGATCTCGGTCCGCGCGACCACGGCCGCCTCGCGGGCCGCCGCCCGCTCGACCTCGGCCGCCGCGCGGCGCTCGGCTGCGGTCGCCTGGAGGGCCTCGAGACGAGCGCGCAGGCCGTCGAGGTCGCCGACCGCGGCCGGCTCGGCCACCTCGTCGGTGAGCCGCGCGAGCGTCTGGTCGATCTCCTTGACGGACAGGTCCGTCGCGCCGAGCCGGGCCTCGAACAGGGTGACCTTGGCCTGCAGGTCGAGGAACCGCCGCACGTAGAGCGCGAGAGCCTCCTCCTGCGTGGCGCCGGGGTACTGGCCGACGACGCGCTCGCCTGCGGCCTCGCGCACCGAGACGTTGCCCTCCTCGTCGACGCTGCCGAACGTGGCGGCGTGGGCTGCCTCGGCGGCGTCCTGCGGGGGCGCGACCGGTGCGGCCGGGGCGGCGGCGACCGCCGCCGGGGTCGGGTGCACCGGCGGGTGCGGCAC
>NZ_JBFULZ010000189.1:0-7944 GCF_054049635.1 Cellulomonas sp. P5_C6
CTGGAACACCGTGCTCGCCCTCCGGCGGCTCGCCCGCGAGCGCGCCTGACTAGCGTGGACGCCATGAGCACCCTGTTCACCAAGATCATCGGCGGCGAGATCCCCGGGCGGTTCGTGTGGGCCGACGACGTCGCCGTCGCCTTCGGCACCATCGCCCCGATCACCGACGGCCACGTGCTGGTGGTCCCGCGGGCCGAGATCGTGCAGCTCACCGAGGCCCCCGACGACGTGCTCGCCCACCTCGTCCTGGTCGCCCGCGCCATCGGGCAGGCCCAGCAGAAGGCATGGTCCGCGCCGCGCGCCGCGGTGCTGGTCGCCGGCTTCGAGGTGCCCCACCTGCACCTGCACGTGCTGCCAGCCTGGGACGAGGCCAGCCTGACGTTCCGCAACGCCCGCACCGACGTGCCCGCGGCCGAGCTGGACGCCGCGGCGTCGCGGGTTCGCGACGCGCTCGTCGAGCTGGGCCACGGCGCCCACGTCCCGCCGTCCCTGGGCTCCCCCGCGCTCTGATCGCGTCAGGGCATCATGCGGGTGCGCGCGGGCGTTGTGCCTGCGGAGATGCACAGGTGGCGCGCGCTCGATGGGTGACGACATCGGGGCGTCGGCGGTGCAGAGTCGGACCAGCAGTCACCACGGGAGGCAGGCAGCGATGGCCGGGCGTACGCACGAGGGACAGCGCACAGGGCTCGCCGCGCTCGCGGGGCTGGCGGCCGGCGCCGTGACGCTGGGCGTCGGGGCGATCGTCGCGCTCGCCACGGGGCCGACGTCGGACCCGCTTGTCGCCGTCGGGTCGGCGTTCGTCGACGCGACGCCCACCTGGCTCAAGGACTTCGCCGCGTCGACGTTCGGCACGGCGGACAAGCTCGTGCTCCGGCTCGGTTCCGTGGTCGTCGTGCTCGCGCTCGCCGCGCTGGCCGGGGTGCTCGCCGCGCGGCGGTGGGCCTGGGGCGCCACGCTCGTCGTCGTCCTCKGGGCGGTCGCCGGGCTGGCGGCGATGGGCCGGCCCGACGCGGGCTCGCTCGCGGCGCTCCCGAGCGTGGCGGGTGCCGTCGCCGGCCTGATGACGCTGCGCGCCCTGGTCCGTCGGCTGCCGGGGGCCCCCAGCCGCCGCCCGCGCCCGGAGCCCGCCGAGCGTCGCGCGTTCCTGCAGGCCACCGCCGCGGCGGGCGCGCTCGGGGTGGTCGGCGTCGTGATCGGCCGCGCGGTCGGCGCCGGCGCCCGGGGAGCCCAGGCGGCCCGCGCCGCGATCACGATCCCCCGCCCCAGCACGACGGCCGCCCCGGTGCCGGCGGGCGTCGACGTCGGCGTGGACGGGGTCGGGCCGTGGCTGACGCCCGCCGACGAGTTCTACCGGATCGACACCGCGCTCGTGGTCCCGCAGGTCGACCCGTCGACGTGGAGCCTGCGCGTGCACGGCATGGTCGAGCAGGAGGTCACGCTCACGTGGGACGAGCTGGCGGCGGGCGACCTGGTCGAGGCGTGGGTGACGCTGTGCTGCGTGTCCAACCCGGTGGGCGGCGACCTCGTCGGCAACCAGAAGTGGCTGGGCCTGCCCATCCGTGACCTCCTGGCCCGCGCGAGGCCGACCGGGGACGCGGACATGGTGCTGTCGCGGAGCGTCGACGGGTTCACGGCGTCGACCCCGCTGGCGGCCCTCACCGACGACCGCAACGCGCTGCTCGCGATCGCGATGGACGGCCGGCCGCTGCCCGTCGAGCACGGCTTCCCCGTGCGCATGGTGGTCCCGGGGTTGTACGGGTACGTCTCGGCGACGAAGTGGGTGACGGACCTGAACGTCACGCGGTTCGCCGACGCGACGTCGTACTGGACGGACCGAGGCTGGTCCCCCGAGGGTCCCGTCAAGACCCAGTCGCGCATCGAGGTGCCCAGATCCGGCACCTCCGTGCCCGCCGGGTCGGTCGTCGTGGCCGGCACGTCGTGGGCCCAGCACCGCGGGATCACCGGCGTGCAGGTCCGGGTGGACGACGGCGACTGGAACGACGCGACGCTCGCCGACGACGGCGGCATCGACTCGTGGCGGCAGTGGTCCTGGACGTGGGACGCCGAGCCGGGCGACCACGACCTCTACGTCCGTGCGTCGGACCCGCTCGGTCCGCAGACGGGCACGCGGGCGGACGTGGTGCCCGACGGCGCCACGGGCTACGACACGGTCCGGGTCAAGGTCTCCTGACGGGTGTCCGCCGGCTCGGGCTGGTCCGGGTCCGACCTGCGCAGCCAGTCGACGATGCCGCACACCGCGTCCGCGCAGCCCCCGCACCCGGTGGTCGCACGTGTGGCCGCGGCCACCTCCGCGACGGACCGTGCGCCGTGCCGCCAGCAGCCGACGAGGTCGCCCTTGGTCACGCCGTTGCACCGGCACACGACGGCCCGGTCGGGCATCATCGTCGGGCTCGCGGCCGGGACCGCGACACCCGCGACCGGTCGCACGAGCAGCTGGGCGGGGTCGGCGGGCGCCGGCGTGCCCCGCGTGTAGGCCGCGACGAGGTCCGCCGCGACCGGTCCCGCGCCGACGCAGGTCGCACCGACCACCCGCCCGTCGGCGACGACGACCTCGATGTGCCGGCCGCCCTCCGGGTCGTGGAGCCGGACCCGCCGGCCGCCGGCCCGGGGACCGCAGACGCCCATCGCGACGACGTCGAGCCCCACGCCCTTGACCTTGACCACGTCGGTGCCGGCGGTGGGCAGCGGCGACTCGTCGCGCGCCACCGCGGGCTCGGTGAGCAGGGTGGCCAGCCGCCGGGCCTGGTCCCAGCCCTGCGCGATCAGCCCGGRCCCGCCCTCGGGCGGCTCGGCGCAGTCGCCGATGGCGAACACCCGCGGGTCGGCGGGCGTCGCCAGGTCCGGGCCGACGACGATGCCGCGCGCGACGTCCAGGCCCGCTCGCTGCGCCAGCCCGACCTCGGGCGACGTCCCGGCGGTCAGGACCAGCAGGTCGGTGGCCAGGACCTCGCCGCCCTCGAGCCGTACCCCGGCGACCCGGCCCTCGCGGACCAGCGCCTCCTCGGTACGCGCGCTCACGCGGACGGCGATGCCCAGCGACGTGAGCCGCGCCGTCGCCACCTCGGCCGCCGCGTCGTCGAGCTGGCGGTCCATGAGGTGCCGACCGCCGTGCACGACGGTCACGGGCACCCCGCGGTTCGCCAGCCCGCAGGCGACCTCGAGCCCGAGCACGCCCCCGCCGACGACGACGGCACGCCTCGCGTTGACCGTGGCGGCGACGATCTCGCGGGCGTCGTCCAGGGTGCGCAGGGCGTGCACCCCGGCGGGCAGGTCGTCGTCGCCGCGCCGGCCGAAGAGGTCCGGGACGCGGGCGCGCGCCCCCGTGGCCAGCACCAGCACGTCGTACGGGTGCCGCTCGCCGGCGTCGTCGTGAACCACGCGGGCGGCCCGGTCGACGGTCACCGCGCGCGTGCCGGGCAGCACCTCGTTCGGGGCCCTGTGCGTGCCGCGCGGCAGCGTGATCGAGGCGACGTCGAGCTTGCCGGCCACCACCTCCGAGAGCAGCACGCGGTTGTAGGGCTCGTACTCCTCGGCGCCGAGGACGAGGGTCCGGAACCGGGCCGACCGGTCCCGCTGGTGGAGGTCGTCGACGAACCGGGCCCCCACCATCCCGTGGCCGACCACCACCACCCGCGTCGGGCTCATCGCGAGCCGACCAGCGAGACGTCGTCGAGCACGTCCGCGGACCCGTCCCAGCGCCGGACGTCGACCGCGCACACCTTGAACTCGGGCATCCCGGAGACGGGGTCGGTGGCGTCGGTGGTCAGCCGGTTGGCGCTGCCGGTCCCGCTCCAGTGGAACGGCAGGAACACCGTGTCCGGCCGCACCGCGTCGGTCACCCGCGCCGCGACCACCCCGCGGCCGCGCGCGGTGTCCAGCTGCACCAGGTCGGCGTCGGCGATCCCGAGCAGGTCCGCCAGCAGCGGGTGGATCTCGACGTACGGCGCCGGCGCGCTGCGCATCAGCTCGGGGACCCGCCGCGTCTGCGCGCCCGACTGGTAGTGCGCGAGCACGCGGCCGGTCACCAGGAAGACGGGCGCGTCGCGTCGCAGGTCCTCGGACGGTCCGCGGTGGTCGACCGGGATCAGCCGCGCGAGGCCGTCGGGCGTCCCGAAGCGCTCGAGGAACAGGCGCGGCGTGCCCGGGTGCGGGGTCGGGCCGGCGGGCACCGGCCAGAAGAGGTCGGGCTCGGCGTCCAGGCGCGCGTGGCTCAGGCCGCTGTAGTCGGCCCGGCCCCCCGCCGAGGCCCGCGCGAGCTCGTCGAAGACGTCCGACGGTGTGGTGTCGAACCGGACCGCCGATCCCAGGCGGCGGGCGAGGTCGGCGAGGATGTCGAGCTCGCTGCGCACCCCGGCCGGCGGCGCGAGCACCCGGCGGCGGCGGATCACGCGGCCCTCGAGGGAGGTCATGGTGCCCTCCTCCTCGGCCCACTGGGTGACGGGCAGGACGACGTCGGCCAGCCGCGCGGTCTCCGACGGTAGGAAATCGCACACCACCAGCAGGTCGAGCGACGCCAATCGTTCCCGCACGCGGTCGGCGTCCGGGGCGCTGACCAGCAGGTTCGACCCGTGCACCAGCAGGGCGCGCGGGCCCCCGGGCATGCCGAGCGCGTGCAGCAGCTCGACGGCGGGCAGGCCGGTGCGCGGCAGGTCGGCGGGGTCGACGCCCCAGACGCCGGCGACGTGGGCCCGCGCGGACTCGTCCTCGATGGACCGGTAGCCGGGCAGCTGGTCGGCCTTCTGGCCGTGCTCGCGGCCGCCCTGGCCGTTGCCCTGTCCGGTGATGGCCCCGTAGCCGGACCCGACGCGCCCGGGCAGGCCGAGCAGGAGCGCGAGCGTGATCGCCGCGGTGACCGTGTCGGTGCCCTGCGTGCTCTGCTCGACCCCGCGCCCGGTGAGCACGTACGCACCGGCGCCTCCCCGGGACGGCGACGCGTTGGCCAGCAGGTACGCGGTCCGGCGCAGGGTCGCGACGGGGACGCCGGTGACCTGCTCGGTCCGCTCGGGCCACCAGAGGGCGACCGAGCGCCGGATGTCGTCGAGCCCCGTGGTCCGGGCGGCGAGGTAGGCAAGGTCCGCGAGCCCGTCGGCCAGCACGATGTGCGCCAGGCCCAGCAGGAGCGCCAGGTCGGTGCCGGGCACGGGCTGCAGGTGCACGCCGGCGCCGTCGGCGGTCAGGTCCGCGGTGGCCGACCGCCGGGGGTCGACGACCAGGACCCCGCCGGCGGACCGGGCGTGCGCGAGGTGCTGGACGGCGGGCGGCATGGTCTCGGCGAGGTTCGAGCCGAGCAGCAGCACGGCCTGCGCCCCGCCCAGGTCGGCCAGCGGGAACGGCAGCCCCCGGTCCACCCCGAGCGTGCGGTTGGCGCCGGCGGCGGCGCTGGCCATGCAGAACCGGCCGTTGTAGTCGATGTTCGGTGTCGCCAGGACGGTCCGCGCGAACTTGCCCAGCGCGTACGCCTTCTCGTTGGTGAGCCCGCCGCCGCCGAACACTGCGACGGACTGCGGCCCGTCGGACGCGCGCAGCTCGGCCAGGCGCGAGGCGACGAATCCCAGCGCTTCGTCCCACGAGACCGGCGCGCCGTGCAGCAGCGGCGTGGTCAGACGGTCCGGCGCCCGCAGGAGGGTGGGCGACGTCCAGCCCTTCTGGCACATGCCGCCCTTGTTCGTCGGGAAGTCCCGGCCCGCGGCGGTGACGGCGCCGTCGGCGGAGGCGTGCAGCGTCTGCGCGCACTGCAGCGCGCAGTACGGGCAGTGCGTGTCTGCCGAGACCGCCGCGGGCGAGGACATCAGATGACCGTCGTGCCGTAGGTGCCGGAGCGCCGCTGGTAGACCGCCCACGTGGTGGCTCCCATGACGACGTACAGCCCGACGATCACCCAGAGCGCGGACTGGATGGTGCCCGTCGCCGAGGTGGAGATCGCGAAGCCGCGCGGGATGAGGAACCCGCCGAAGGCGCCGACCGCCCCCGCGATGCCGAGGCAGCCCGCGGCGGCCTTGACCCGCCGGGCGCGGTCCTCGTCGTCGGTGGTGCCGAACCGGAACACCGCGGGGATCATCCGGTAGACCGAGCCGTTGCCGGCACCGGTCGCGACGAAGAGCACGAGGAACGAGGCGAGGAACGGCCAGAACGCGTGCGCCCGCAGGGCGAAGATCGCGCAGACCACGCCGACCGCCATGATGCCGAACGCGACGATGGTGACGCGCGCGCCGCCCAGGCGGTCGGCCAGCATGCCGCCCAGCGGCCGGGCGATCGAGCCGACCAGCGCACCGGCGAACGCGATCGTGATCGTCACCTCGGGGAACTGGTTCTTCAGCAGCGTCGGGAACGCCCCGGAGAAGCCGATGAACGAGCCGAAGGTGCCGATGTAGATGAACGAGATGATCCAGGTGTTCCGGGACCGGGCGGCGACGGCGTAGGAGCGCGGGTCGGACTTGGCGTTGGAGAGGTTGTCCATGAACCGCCAGGCCAGCAGCGCGGCGACGAGCACCAGCGGCACGAACATCAGGCCGGCCCGCTCGAGCTGGAGCCCCGCCGCACCGACGATGACCAGCGGGACGGTGAACTGCACGGCGGCGGTGCCGAGGTTGCCGCCGGCGGCGTTGAGACCGAGAGCCCGACCCTTCTCGCGCTCCGGGTAGAAGAACGAGATGTTCGCCATCGACGAGGCGAAGTTGCCGCCGCCGACCCCGGCGAGCGCGGCGACCCCGAGGAGCACGCCGAAGCCGACGCCGGGGTTCTGCACGACGACCGCGAGGCTGATCGTCGGCACCAGCAGGAGCAGGGCGGACACGATCGTCCAGTTGCGGCCGCCGAACAGCGGCACCGCGAACGTGTAGGGGATGCGCAGCGTGGCGCCGACCAGCGAGGGCACCGCGATGAGCCAGAACATCTGGTCGACGGTCAGGGCGAAGCCGGCGGCGGGGAGCTGCGGCACGACGATGCTCCACAGCGCCCAGACGGCGAACCCGAGGAACTCGGCGAACACCGACAGCCCGAGGTTCCGGCGGGCGACGGGCCGGCCGACCGTGGCGAACTGGCCACCGTCCTCGGGGTTCCAGCCGTCGATCCAGCGGCCGGGGCGGTGCGTGAGCGGAGCAGGAGCGAGGTCGAGGACCGGTGCGTCGGTCACGAGCTGGGTCGCCATGGGGACCTCCGGAGGACGGGTGGGGTGTCGCCGACGACGCTAGGGAGCGCATGTTTCGGTCGACCTGCCCCGTCCGTTGCGACGACGGAACCATTCGCGCACCGGTTGCCGCGGGGGTCTGTGAGATCAGGACAGCGTGCGGACCCGCACGTGCTCGGCCGGGACCGTCAGCCGGACCAGCGCACCGACGTGCAGCCCGRGCTGCGCGACCCGGGCCGGGGGCAGGTCGACCAGGACGTCGCCGGTGGTCCGCAGGCGCACGCCGGTGGTGCCGGGCTCGAGGTCGACGACCCGTGCCGGCCAGCCGTCGTCGCCGACGAGCACCGCGCCCGGCGGGAACGTCACCTGGGCCGGACCGCCGGGCGGCTGCTCCCCGCACGGCACGACGACCCCGTCCGGGCCGACCAGGACCGTCGAGCCGTCGGGCTGCGCCGCGAGGGTGCCGACGACCAGGTTGACCCCCGCCAGCGCCGCGGTGAACGCGTGCACGGGGTCGGTCAGCACGTCGAGGGGACGCCCCTGCTCGACCACCCGGCCCTCGTGCAGGACCACCACCCGGTCCGCCAGGCTCACGGCGTCGAGCACGTCATGGGTGACCAGGATCGTGGGCGTCCGGGTGCGTCGCACCTGGTCGCGGACCAGCTCGCGCAGGTCGGCGGCGGTGCGCACGTCCAGCTGCGCGAACGGCTCGTCCAGCAGCAGCACGTCGGGCTCGGCGGCGAGCGCGCGGGCGAGCGCGACCCGCTGCCGCTGCCCGCCGGACAGCGCGTCGGGCC
>NZ_JBFULZ010000190.1:0-7935 GCF_054049635.1 Cellulomonas sp. P5_C6
TGTCGCCGGTCGCCGCGCTCGCGGTCACCGCCGTCGCCGCGGCGCTCGCGGCCCAGGGACGCGTGCTGCTGCACGACTGCGTCGCCGCGGGCGGCGTCCTCGGCCCCCTCGGCCTGCGCCTGTCCGTGCTGCGTGACGCCGCGGACTGCCCGGACGGCTCCTACGGCCTGGGCGCCATGTCCCAGGGCGCCGTGGTGCTGCTCAGCATCGCCGTGCCCGTGGCGGCCCTCTACCTCCTGCTCGCCGCGTGCGGCGTCGGCCTGTCCGCCGTCCTCGTGCGGGCCGCCCGCCAGGTGCGAGTGCTGCTGGGCCGGGCGGTCCCCGGCCGACAGGCCTCGGGCCGACCGCTTCCTGTCGCCGCCCGCGCGCGCCTGGTCCCGCAGCCCGTCGCCGCGGCGTGGACGGACCGGGTGCTCGTCGGCAGCATCGCCCGGCGGGGACCGCCCGCGGTCGCCTGACACCGCGCCCACCCCACCCCGTCACTTCGTCCGACCCAGGAGCACCATGCCCACCAACGACCCCCGCCCCACCAAGGCGATGCGCCGCGACGAGGCCCGCCTCAAGGCCGCCCAGATGCGCAAGGAGCAGGAGCGCAAGGCCAAGCGCAACCGCATCCTCGCGATCKSCGGCCTCGTCGTCGCCGTCCTCGCCCTCGTCGSCGTCGCSTTCWCGATCGTCAACCAGAACAAGGCCAACGTGGCCGCCAACTCCGAGGTCGTCTACGGCGGCGACGCCGAGAACGTCGTCCCGCCCGCGCTCGCGGACGTCACGGCCCCGGCCCCCGCCACCGACAACGGCGGCATCCCCGTCAGCKGCGACAGTGGCGACGACGTCGGCGTGGTCGGCGACGGCGACGTGACGCTGACCGTCTACTTCGACTTCATGTGCCCCATCTGCGGCCAGTTCGAGGAGATCAACGGCGACGACATCGCCACCCTGCTCGCCGACGGCGGCACCACCGTCGAGTACCACCCGATCTCGTTCCTCGACAGCAAGTCGTCGGGCACCGCGTACTCGACCCGCGCCGCCAACGCCGCCGCGATCGTCGCCGACAAGGCCCCGGCCCAGTTCGCCAAGTTCGTGACCGCCATGTACAAGGACCAGCCGGCCGAGGGTTCGACGGGCCGGACCGACGCCGAGATCGCGAAGATCGCCACCGACCTGGGCGTGCCCCAGGACGTCGCCGACTCCTTCACCGACACCGTCAGCGGCTCGTACAAGACCAAGACCGGTGACGTCGAGGCCTCGGCGACCGGCACCTGGCGCACGATGGCCCCGTGGGTCGCCGCGGCGACMAACCAGATGGGCACCGACATCGGCAAGATCTCGACGCCGACCGTGCTGATCGACGGCCAGGACTTCGGCGGGGCCTGGCAGACGCCGGGCGCCCTCCTGCAGGCCGTCCAGGCCGCCCAGGGTTCCTAGTCCCCTCGATGACCGGGCGCCCCTCGCACGGGGGGCGCCCGGTTATCCTGGGCCCGCCCGCCTCCTTAGCTCAGTCGGCCAGAGCACCTGTCTTGTAAACAGGGGGTCATCGGTTCGAATCCGATAGGGGGCTCGTGAGCAGTCCCTCGACGGCGCAGCTCGTCTCGCGGTTCGCCGCGCCGTTCCACGGGCGCTACCTGTCCGGCCACGGCGCGGCGTCGCCGCTGGGCCTGTGGCTGCTGCTGGCGCTCGTGGCCCCGCTCGCCGACGGGCCGTCGCGCGCGGAGCTGGAGCGCGTCCTCGGCACCGACGCCGCCGACGCGGCGCGCCGGGCCGGTGAGCTGGTGGCCACCCCGCACCCCGCCGTCGCGTCCGCGCTGGCGGTGTGGGCGCGCGAGGAGCTCCTCGTCCGCGACCTGTTCGACGCCTGGGCACGCGAGCTTCCGGCCGTGGTCGAGGCGGGCCCGGTGCCGACGAACGCCGAGGCCGACCGGTGGGCCGCCGCGCACACCAAGGACCTCATCCGGACGTTCCCGGTCGTGCTGCGGCCGACCACGGCCCTGGTGCTGGCGAGCGCGCTGGCGACCAAGGTGACGTGGGCGGAGCCGTTCGACGAGGTCCCCGCACTGTTCCTCGGCGGCGAGTTCGGTCCCGCGGTCCGCACCGCGTTGCGTGCCACGTCCGACCGGCACGAGGTGTTCCTCGCCGACACCGACGCCGCGGGCCTGGTCGGTGTCCAGGTCTCCGGGTCGGTCGACGGGCTGCGCGTCGTCTCCGTGATCGCCGACCCGACGGTCCCCGCCGCCGACGTCCACGGGGCGGCCGGGCAGGTGGCTAAGGGCGGCGCGAGGCCGGTCGGGCTCTTCGACCTCCCGCTCGGCGAGGGTCACGCGTGGGAGGTGACCGAGGAGACGCAGGAGGGCTTCGGGCCGCCGCAGCTGGAGTCGGTCGACGCCGTGCTGCCGGCGTGGCGGGCGGAGTCGCGCCTGGACATCTCCGGCGCGGACGGGATGGCGGCCGCGTTCGCGACGCTCGAGGGCCTCCTGCGGCCCGAGTACCGGCCCGCCGCGTTCGACGCGCGACAGGTGGCGGTCGCGTCGTTCAGCCGGGAGGGCTTCGAGGCCGCCGCCGTGACCGGCCTCGCGATGAGGGCGACCGGGGTGCCCGAGCGGCGGACCGTCCGGCACCGACGGGCGACGGTCCGGTTCAACCGGCCCTACGCCGTGCTCGCGCTGGCCGCGGGGAGCGCGCCGGACCTCGCCCAGGGGTGGGGGACGGTCGACCTCGGGGTCCCGGCATGGGACGGGGTGCCGGTGTTCGGCGCATGGGTGGGCAAGRTCGAGCCCCGGCCGGAGTAGCGGTCGTCAGCTCGGGCGACGTCCTCAGCCCGGGTCGACGCCGATGCCGAGTCCGAAGTCGGGTCCGCCGAGGCCGGGGCCGCCGCCACCTCCGCGCACGTTCCGGGCGTGCTCGACCGAGCTCCGCAGCGCGTTGAACTCCTCGTCCGAGAGCCCGGCGGCCCCCGACTGCAGGAGCGGCACGAGCGCGGAGACGAGGCGGCTGACGTCCGCGGCGCCCGAGACCCCCTCGGACTTGAGCACGTTGGCCATGACGGCGCTCATGTTGCGCTCGTAGACGCCGAGCTGGAACTCCGGGTCCGCCCTGTCGACGCCGAAGAGCTCGGCGACGCCCTTGTGCGCCCAGTCGGCGAGCGCCGGGGGACCCCAGCTGGCGCGTCCGGGAGCGAGGTCGCCGATGTTCTCCCGCATGGTCTCCGCGATGATGATCTTCAGCTCTTGGCGGCTGAACGGCATGTCGTCCTCCTCCTCGTTGCGGTGCTGGTCGGCCTCCGGGTCGTACTCCCAGTGCCACGATTCCGGGTGCGAGCCGTGCGGAAATGCCCAGGTCGGCTTGTACCAGCCGAACTCCTCGCCGTGGGACAGGAGCCACGCGTACCGGGTGCCGTCGAAGCCGTCGAGGGCGAGGTCGGCGGCGATGCCCTCGCTGTGGATGGACTGGCCGGCCTTGATCGCGTCCTTGTTGGTCTTGTGCAGATGGTCCTGCTCGTCGAACGTGCGGTAGCCGGCCAGGGGGAAGTCTTTGAGGGGCTGCATGGTGATCTGCCCCTGCCCGGCGGCGACGGCCGCTGCCGACAGGCGCACGAGCGCGGCAACGGCCTCGGCGAGCAGGGGCTGACCCGTGGGTGTGTTCGCGAGCCGCTCGTGTGGCACCCGCCCGTTGAGGGAGGTGATCACTGCGCGCGCCATCTCAGCGCGCCGATGTCTGCGACGTACCCATGGCGGCTACCCCCCGCGTGTGTGGGCAAAGGGGCCGACGCCCCCCTCCTCCCGTTATCCTCGCGGGGACAAACCGTGTCAAGTCGCCCGCTCTACTCCACCCGCAGATCCAGCCCCATCGCCTCGACGATCACCACCGCCTGCGGGAGCGTGATGATCGCGCCCTCGAGCTTGACCGTCGGGGGGTCGATGCCGGCGAGGTCGCTGCCCCGCAGGTCGCAGCCCGACAGGTCGGCCAGGTGCAGCCACGCCCCGGCGAGGTCGCAGTCGCGCAGGGTGCCGCCGGGGGCTCGGATGCCGGTCAGGTCGGCCTCGCGCAGCCGGACGCCGGTGAACCTCGCCGAGTGCAGGTCGGCGCCGGGCAGCCCGACGAACGACCAGTTGCCGCCCTCGACCACCGTGATGTCGAAGGTGCACCCGTCGAACACCGACCCGACGAGCTTGCAGCGCTCGAACCGCACGTCGAAGAAGTTGGACCGGTGGAACGTGCAGTTGATGAACGCCGCGTCGGTGTGCACGGACGCGTTGAACTTGGCGTTCCGGAACACGCACTCCTCGAACACGGCGCCGGTGCCGGACGTCTCGGTGAGGTCGAGGTCCAGGAACTCGACGTTGTGGAACTCCTGCCCCGACAGGTCCCGCGCGTACCAGTCCTCGCCGCGCACCGTCGAGGTGGTGGGGTGAGCGGCCTCGGCGCCGCGTCGTTCTGCCATGCCTCGATGATGACGTACCGACCGTGGACCGGGTGAAGATCCCGGCGGGACGAACGCGGACGAGTCAGGCGCTGGGGCCGGTCTCCTCGAGCAGCCGGAGCGCGGCGCTCACGCGGGGGTTGCGCTGCGGGTCGCTGTCGATCCCGAGGGTCGCGTACATCCCGTTCACATGGTTCTGTACGGACTTCTCGGTGATGCCCAGCCGGTCGCCGATGCCCGAGTTGGACAGGCCGGACGCCAGCAGCCGCAGCACCTCGTACTGCCGGTCGGTCAGCCGCGCGACGGCCGACCCGGCTCGCGGGGTCATCCGCGCCAGCAGCGCCGGGTCGAGCACGGTCTCGCCGACCGCGGCGGCGCGCACGGCGTTGACCAGCACTTCCTCGCTGGTCGAGGAGGTCTTCGACAGGTAGCCCCACCCCGCCGCGACATCCGTCGGCAGGTCGAGCAGGAGGTCCATCGCGTCGTGCGCCGACAGCAGCAGGATGCCGAGCTCGGGCATCTTGCGGCGCAACGTCACGCCGAGCGCGATCCCGTTCCCGTCCGGCAGGTCGATGTCGAGGATCACGCAGTCGACCGTTCCGGGGCGCAGTGCACGCATCGCCTCCGTGACGGTGCCGACGGCGGCGACCACCTGGAGCCCGGGGGTGCCGGCGAGCGTGTGCTCCAGCATGGAGCGGAACAAGGGCTGGTCCTCGACGATCGCTACGCGGAGGGTGCCAGTGGTGGGAACGGTCATCGCCGCCAGTATCGTCTGCGCCTGGGTTCGATGCGCGCCACGCGCCGGGCCGATCACCGGGGCGGGACGCAGGAGGCACGGATGACGACGACGTCGCCCGACACTGCGGTGTCCCTCGCCACCCGTCGGGACGACCTCCGCGGGGACCGCACCGCGCTMCTGCGCGGCACGGCGCTCATCGCGCTGGGCTACGGCGCCGGCGCCGCCCTGCAGTCGACCTACGTCTACGCGACGTACGTCCCGGACTGGGAGTCGGTCCCGCTCGTCGCGCGGCTCGCCGCCAACGCCGTCGCGGTCCTCATGCTCGTCGTCGTGCTGGCCCTGCTGCGGGCGCACCTCGCCCGACGGGCGTGGGCGATGGCGTCGGCGGTCGTGGTCGCCGCCGCGGTCGCCGCCGTCGCCCGGTTCGTCGCGCAGGTGGTGTTCGGCGTGCACGGCTCGCTGGACGACCCGGCCCGCAACGCCGAGGTGTTCAGCGGCTTCCTCCTCGGGGCGATCTCCGGGGGCATCGGCATGTGGGCACTGGTGGTGCGGCGCACCAACCGCGCCCGGAACCGTGCCTCGGCGCGCGACGCCGTGCACGTCGAGATGGCCGTCAAGGCGCTCGAGCAGGAGGAGATCCGCGTGCGACGCGCGGTCGCCGAGGGCCTGCACGGCACCCTGCAGTCGAAGCTCGTCCTCATGGACGCGCGGCTGGGCGACGTCCTGGCGAGGGCCGGCGCGCGCGGCATGGACACCGACGACATCGAGACCCTGGCGTGGGTGCGCACCGAGCTCGAGTCGGCGCGCGAGACGGACGTCCGCGAGATGAGCCGACTCCTCTACCCCGACCGGCTCGAGCTCGGGCTGGTCCCCGCGCTGCGCGCCCTGCTCGGCCGCATCCCGGCGAGCATCGCGACCCGGCTGACCGTCAGCGACGCCGTGCGGTCCCTGGACGACCCCTCCGGCTGCTCCCTCACGGTCAGCGAGCGGCTGCTCGCCGTCCGCGTCGTCGAGGAGGGCGTGACGAACGCCCTGAAGCACGGGCCGGCGTCGTCGATCGTCGTCGCCGTGGACGAGGCCGACCGGGTCCTGCACGTCCGGGTCGAGAACGACGGTGAGCTGTACGACCTCGCGACCGCCGGGAACCCGTCGGGCACCGCCCGCCTGGCCACCCGGCTCTCGCTCGTGAACGGCCGGCTGGCGCTCGTGCCCGGCCGCGAGAAGGGCGCCGTCCTCGAGGCGTGGCTGCCCCTGGGCGCCGGCGAGCCGGCCGCCGAACGCCCTGCTTGACCGGTTGGTCGCATTCGCCCGGGGTGAAAGAAAACGGCACTTCGGACGGCCGGGGTGCTGCCACCCAGGGCCGAACGGGTGACCGTGCCGATGAACCATACGTTCGCGGTCGACCGCCGTTGCGGCGTGCGTCTGTGAGCGGGTCTCGGTGAGGTGCCGATTCCCCGCACCCTTCCCGATCAGGAGATCACCATGGCTTCCACGAAGTCCAAGAAGTCCCGCAAGGGTCTGGCCGTCGGCCTGGCCATCCTCGGTGTCGCGGGCCTGTCGCTCGCGTCGGCCGCCACCCTGACCATCAACTCGGCGACGCTCGGCAGCGGCGTCAAGGTCGTCGCCTCGTGCGACACCGACGGGATCGACGTCTCGTACGGCACGGCGTTCGCCGCCACCATCCCGGGCTACAAGGTCACGTCCGTGACCCTGAAGAACGTCGACGCCACCTGCGCCGGCAAGACCGTGACCGTTGACCTGCTCGACGGCATCACGTCGTCGGCCGCGACCCTCGGCCAGGTCTCGCCCGTCGCGCTGACGTTGACCACGGGCACCTCGCAGGCCCTCACGGTCCCCGGCTCGGTCGACGCGGCCGCGGTCAAGGGTGTCGCCGTCGTCATCAACGGCTGACGTCGACCAGCCCCCTAGGTGGTCGAGAACGAGCACGACGAAGCACCCGGCGCGTCTGTCACGCGCCGGGTGCTTCGCCGCGCTCCGGGCCTCCTGGGGTACGCCGTCGCGCTGGTCGCGGCGATCCTGCTGTGGCCGACGAGCCTCGGCGGCTGCACGACCCTGACGATCGTGTCGGGGCACTCGATGGAACCGACCTACTACACCGGTGACCTCGTCGTCGCGCGGTGCGGCGAGCCCGCGGTCGGCGACGTCGTGGTCTACCAGCCGGCCGACCTGGGCGGGGCCCGGATCATCCACCGGATCGTCGGCGGCGACGCCGGCGGCTGGGTGATGCAGGGCGACAACAACAGCTGGGAAGACCCGTTCACGCCGTCCGGCGACGAGGTGCTCGGCGTCGCACAGCTCCACCTGCCCAAGGTGGGCCTCGCGGCGGCGCTGATGACCAGCCCGCTGCTGTGGCTGAGCCTGCTCGTGATCGCCCTGGCGATCTTCGTCTGGCCCGGCGCGACCGACGAGGACGAGGACGCCGACGACGGCGCCCTCGAGGACTCCGGCGAGCCGGACGACCCGGGTGTCGGCCCGCAACCGGTCACGGTCGGAGCAGCGCCATGACCGCCGCGCGCGTCCGCACGCTCGTGATCCTGCTGCTCGCGGCTCTGGTCGCGACCGGTGTCGTGCACGCGAGCGCCGCTCAGCTCACGGTCCGGTCCGCCACTCTGCTGTCCGTCAAGAAGGCTCCGTGCACTACCGCGACCATCCCGGTGACGCACGGCAGCATCGACACGACCGACAAGAAGACCTCCTCGGTCGTCGTGACCGTCCCCGCCGCGTGCGCGGGGCTGCCGGTCGCGCTGCGGCTGTACAAGAC
>NZ_JBFULZ010000191.1:0-7891 GCF_054049635.1 Cellulomonas sp. P5_C6
GCAGGTGCTCCTGCGGCTGACCGCTCCCGGGCTGGCGGGCGTGCCGTGGGAGACGCTGTTCGACCCGGAGGCCGGCGCGTACGTCTGCCGCAAGGAGCCGTTGGTCCGGCACGTGCCGGCGCCGTCGTCGTTCAAGCCGGACACGCTCCTGCTCCAGCCGCCGCTGCGCATCCTGGGCATGGTGTCGTCGCCCTCCGGGCTCGCGCGGCTCGAGGTCGACGACGAGCGGCAGCGGCTCGAGGAGGCGCTGGGGCCCCACGTCGCGTCCGGCCGGGTCGAGCTCACGTGGCTCGACGACGTGTCCTGGGACGGCGTGCACGCGGCGCTGCTGCAGGGGCGCTGGCACGTGCTGCACTTCATCGGCCACGGCGGGTACGACGCCGAGACCGACGAGGGGGTGCTCGCCTTCGTCGGCAAGGACGGCCGCGCGGACTACGTCGAGGCCAGCAGCCTCGCGGACCTGCTCGACGAGGCCGAGGTGACCCCGCAGCTCGTCGTGCTCAACTCGTGCCAGTCGGGAGCGGTCGGGGCGGTCGACCCGTTCTCCGGGACCGCGGCGGCCCTGGTGCGCAGCGGGATCCACGCGGTCGCCGCCATGCAGTTCGCCGTCAGCGACGTCGCAGCGGTCGCGTTCGCGCGGTCGTTCTACATGGCGATCGCGCAGGGGCGCAGCGTCGACGAGGCGGTCCGCAGCGGGCGCATCGGGATTCTGGGCACGGGTCGCGGCACGCTCGAGTGGGTCACGCCCGTCCTCTACGTCCGCGGCGGCGACACGCGGCTGTTCGAGATCGACGCGACCGCGGTGCCGACACCGCCCCCGCCTCCGCCTCCGCCCCCGCCCCCGCCGCCCCCACCCCCGCCGGTACTCCCGGACGCGGTCGACCCCGAGCCGAAGAAGCGCACGCACCGCGGCCTCATCGGCGGCGGCATCGCGGCGTTCATCGCCTCCGGCGGCATCGCGACGGTGCTGGCCCTGCTGCCGAACGGCGACACCGGCACGACCGACCAACCGTCCACCTCGACCACGGCGCAGGCCTCGACCCCGGCGGTGCCGGTGCGCGAGACCGTGACCGTGCAGCACGAGGTGCCGGCGACGCAGCAGTGGACCRACATGGGGCTGGCGTGCCTGACGGGCGACACGCTCGACATCGTCGGCGGCGGCACGATCATGCACGAGCAGTCGGCCAGCGGGCAGGTGGGGCCGGAGGGCCTCACGAACCCCGCCTACCACGCGTACAACGTCGTCGGGCTGCCCGATGCACCGACCGCCGGGTTGATCGGCCACGTCGACCCCCAGCAGCCCTTCTTCGTCGGCACCGGGACGACGTACGTCTGCACCACCGACGGTGAGGTGTTCCTCGGCGTGAACGACATCGGGCTCGAGGGCAACAGCGGCGCGTTCGCCGCGACGATCACGCTGCGACCGGGCTCGTGAGGAGACGACGATGACGCGACTGGTGACGTTCAGCACGGCCGACGGGGCCGACGTGGTGGTGCAGGTGGACGACGACGCCGGGGTTCCCGGCATGGTCACCCGTGGCCTGGGCGACTCGCAGGTCGTGCAACGCGTCCAGCAGTCCTTCGACGACGCGCTGGCCCGCGTGCAGCCGGCCGTCCGCTCGATGCTGGCGCAGCTGCGCTCCCCGGTCGACACCCCCGACGAGATCGAGGTCGAGTTCGGCATCCAGATGAGCGCCGAGGTCGGGGCGTTCGTCGCGGGCGCGAGCTCGGCGGCGAACTTCAAGGTGACGTTGACGTGGAAGAAGGCAGGGGGGACGGCATGACGAAGGCGTACGTGTTCCGGGGCAGCCAGTACGTCCGGTTCGACGTGGACGCGAAGGCGGCCGACGCCGGCTACCCGCGGGCGATCGGCGCGGGGTGGTCGGGCCTGACGGACGTCGGGTTCGACACGGACCTCGACACCGCCCTCGACCTCGGCACCGGCCGCGTCTACCTGTTCAAGGGCGACGGGTACGTGCGCGTCGACCAGGTGAGCAACGCCGTGGACGGCCCGGTGCGCAGCATCGGCGAGCAGTGGCCGGGGCTGGCCGACGCGGGGTTCGCCGAGTCGCTCGACGCGTCGGTCAACTGGGGGAACGGCAAGGCGTACTTCTTTCGGGGCGACTCCTACCTGCGCTACGACATCGCGGCCGACCGCGCCGACGACGGCTACCCGCGCTCGATCGCCGACAGCTGGACCGGCCTGGCCGACGCCGGGTTCGCCGACGGGCTCGACGCGGCGTGCGTGTGGAACAACGGCAAGGTCTACTTCTTCAGGGGCGACTCCTACGTGCGCTACGACGTGGCCGGAGACGCCGTGGACGCGGGGTACCCGCAGCCGATCGCCGGCGGGTGGGCCGGGCTCGGGGACGCGGGGTTCGGGGACACCGTGCAGGCGCTGTGGATCAAGCTCGGCGCGACGGCCGGCACGACGCCGTCGGGGAAGCTGGGGCCCGGCGACCACGTCTGGTACTGGAACGGCCAGGTGTCGACCGCGCAGGACATCCCCCGGCAGGCCTGGTTCCCCGGCTCGGCCTCCGCGACGGACTACCAGGGGCACGGCGAGGAGATCTTCAACTTTGTGGTGCACGCCGGCGGGGAGATCCGTCGGGGGCGTCCGCAGATGCGCAGCCGCGAGGGCTCGCAGGCGTGGCTGAACAACAACCCCGGCAACCTCACGGGCGTCGCCGGGGGCACCGACTACGGCCAGTACCGCGACAAGTTCAACTGGCACCAGTTCCTCATCTTCCCCACGTACCAGGCGGGCTACGACGCGATCGCGGCGTTCCTGCGCGGCGGGGGATACCGGGACCTGTCGATCACGGCGGCGTTCCAGAAGTACGCCCCCGCGAGCGACGGCAACGACCCCGTCTCGTACGCGAGCTCGGTCGCGGCCGCGGCCGGCGTGCCCACGTCGACGCTGGTCAGGGACCTGACCGACGCCCAGATGCGCTTCCTCCAGGACCGGATCGTCGTCCTGGAGGGCTCCGTCCCGGGCGTCGTGCTCGCCCCCGACTCCGCGGACCTGCCCGAGGCGGTCCGCGCCCTGCTCGCCTGACCCATCCACCGAACCGGAGACCGCCATGCCCCTCAAGGCCTACGGGGTCCTCGCCGGCCGAGCCCTCGCGAGCGTGCGGGAGCCCGACCCCGACACCCCGCACTTCCAGGTGCACCTCGCCGACGACGCGGGCGTGCAGTACCGCGCCTCGATCAACGTCAAGTCCCAGCAGACGCCGTCCGAGCTGCTCACGTTCGTCTCCGAGGACTTCCACCACCCGGTCACCGCCGGGCTTGCGGCGCGGCCCAGCGGCTGGTCGCCGATCGCGCCCGGACCCGACGGCGGCGGCATCGACTTCATCCGGGGCAACCTGTTCGACCGTGCGGCGATGCGCCTGCTGCCGCCCGACCTGCCCGACGCCGACAACGACCTCGCCGACGCCCTCGACCACCACGTCGGGCGGGCGATCCGCGACCCGCAGTCGCGGGTGTACCTGTTCGGGGAGCCGTGGGGACCCGAGACGGACAAGCCCGACAAGGCGTTCGGGTTCCTGCCGGGCGCCGGCGTGCACGACATCCACATGAACCAGGGCAACGGCGGGCGGTTCGAGGACGACGACGGGCCGTGGCAGGACGGCGCGCTGCTGATCCACCATGCCGGCGCCGACCAGTGGGTGGCCGTGTTCCTGGCGTTCCAGTCGCAGGCCTGGCACACCGACGACGCCACCGGCCACGCGCTCGAGTCGCTCGTCCTCCCGGGGGACACCGAGCCGGTCATCACCGATCGCCGGGTGCGGGTGGTCGCGTCGATGGTCAACGGGCCCGGGGCGGCGCCTGAGCAGGAGACCGTCACGCTGGTCAACGTCACGGCGGCGCCCATCGACCTGTCGGGGTGGGCCGTCGCCGACGCGGCCAAGCACCGGATCGTCCTGACCGGGCCCGTGCTCGGGCCGGGGGAGGCGGCCCGGGTGCCGCTGGCGCCGCCGGTGCAGCTGGGCAACGGCGGAGGGCTGGTCAGCGTCCTCGACCCGGCCGGCCTCAAGGTCGACGGCGTGGCGTACACGGGTGCGGACGCGCACCGGGAGGGCTGGACGGTCGCGTTCTAGCCGGTCTGGGGCAGCGCGACCGCGGTGACGACGAGCCCTTCGTCGGCGGCCCACCGGCCGTGCACCACGCGCGTGCCCAGCCCCGAGGGCACGAGGTGGGCGACGAACGTGCCGTCGCCGAGCCGGACGTGCACGTCCTCGAAACCCAGCCACGAGCGTGTCAGCGGGTACCAGACCTTGTAGACGGACTCCTTGGCGGAGAACGCGACCCGGTCCAGGCACAGCGCGGGGTCCGTGCGCTCGAGGGCAGCCCGCTCCGCGGGGTTCAGCACGAGCTCGAGGACCTCGGGCGGCAGCGGGGCCCGGGTCTCGGCGTCGATACCGATGCCCCGCCAGCTGCGGGCGGTCGCGACGGCGGCGGCGCGGTAGCCGTCGCAGTGCGTCATGCTGCCGACGATGCCGTCGGGCCAGACGGGTGCGCGATCGGGCCCGGCCGGCACCGCGACGTCGTCGAGGCCGAGCCGCCGCAGGGCCGTGCGGGCGCAGTCGCGGACGGCCGCGTACTCGGCCCGGCGGGCGGGGACGGCGTTCGCGACGCCCGGCTCCTCCTCCGGGAACAGGGGCGCGGGCAGCGGGGGACCGGCATGCTCGGCCGCCTCGACGCCGTCGGGCAGCACCCGTTCGATCATGGTCCGCAGTCTGGCCGTTGACGGCCCCTGCGTGGGGGACGAGACTGCGAAGCGCCCGCGGGACCGGGTCGGGACGCGAGCCGACGGACGCCCACAGGGCCGCCCACGCCGTCCGACCCGGAGGTCTGGGTGGCGGCCGAGGTCCTGCGCACGACGACGCCGGACGACCGCGTCCTGCGCGCCACGCGCGTGGTGTCCGCGATCATCGTCCCGTTCCTGCTCCTGGCCTGGGCCGTGCTGTACCCGTGGCCCGGTGACACCGACCGGCTCTTCGCGTGGACGATCGCGTCGTCCCTGACGGCCATGGTCCTGGGCTCCGCGTACCTGGGCGGCGCGTACTTCTTCGTCCGCGCCGCGCGGGCGTCGCGATGGCACACGATCAAGGCCGGCTTCCCACCGGTCGGGCTGTTCGCCACGCTCATGGGCGTCGCGACGGTGCTGCACTGGGACACGTTCAGCCACGACCACGTCGCGTTCTGGCTGTGGGTCCTGCTCTATCTCACGACGCCGTTCCTCATCGCCTGGGTGTGGTGGCGCAACCGACCCCACGACGCCCCGGCCTCGCAGACCGACCTGCTCCTGCCGGGTCCGGCCGCCGGCGCGATCGGCGCCGTGGGCGCGCTCGCGCTGGTCACCGGGCTGTTCCTGTTCGTCGTCCCCGCGGCGGCCGTGACGATCTGGCCGTGGCCCCTGACGCCGCTGACCGCGCGGGTGATGGGCGCCGTCTTCTGCCTGGGCTCGGCGGGGATCGGCGCGTTCCGCGAGCGACGCTGGAGCAGTGCCCGGATCCCCGTGCAGGTCGCCCTGGTGATGCTCGTGCTCCTGCTGGTGGCCGGCGTGCGGGCGCGCGCCGAGCTGGACCCGGCCGGCCCGCTCACCTGGCTGGTCGTCGTCGGTTTCGTCGGCCTCACGGTGCTCACCGTGGCCCTGTACGTGCGGATGGAACGGCGCTCGCGGTGACGGAGGCCGGGCTGGACCCGCTGCTCGAGCGCATGCGCGCCGAGCTCGCCCTGCTCGACGACGACGTGCGGCGCTGGTTCCACGCCACGTACCTGCGCACGACGGAGGCGGTGGCCGCCGAGATCGCCGCCGGCGGGTTCGCCGACGCCGCGTGGGTCACCCGCTGGGACCTGGTGTTCGCGGAGCTCTACCTCGACGCGCTCGCGGCCGACCGGGCCGGGCTGCCGGTCTCGGGCCCGTGGACGGTGGCCTTCGGTGCCCCGCCGGACCTCCCGCCGCTGCGCCACGTGCTGTTCGGGCTCAACGCGCACATCAACTACGACCTCCCGCAGGCCCTGGTCGCCGTGATCAGCGCGGCGGACTTCGACGACCCCGAGCTCGTCCGCAGCCGGGGCGCCGACCACCTCCACCTCGACACCGTGCTCCAGGCGCGGGTCGGTGCGGAGGACGACGAGCTCGGGGCGGTGTCCCGGGTCACGCTGCTCGACCGGCTCCTGCGGCCGGCCAACCGGGCGGCGAGCCGGCGGTTCCTGGCCGAGGCCCGCGGCAAGGTCTGGCGCAACGCGGCGGTGCTGGACCGGGCTCGGCGGGAAGGACGGTACGCGGAGGTGCTGGCCGAGCTGGAGGCCCTGTGCGCCGACCGCGTGCGGGACCTCGTGGCCCCCGGACCCGTCCTGATCACCCTCGCCCGCCGCGGGTTCGGCGTGGTGCTCCCGGGGGCCTGACCGGCCTGGAATCCCGGCGACCCCTCGTTCGTTATGTCATCCGAGAACCAGGATGAGCAGACGGTGAGGAGCACCATGACGCGACGGAGAACCGGCCAGGTGGAGTTCGAGGACGACCGCGGCGAGATCGTCCGCTACGGACGGCACCCGAACGGCGGCGGGCTGGTCTCGCCGGCCGCACGGGTCCACGAGCGCGCCTGGCTGGCCGAGACCTCCTACGTCGAGGCGGGTGCCGTGGTGCACGACGGGGCACGGGTGGGACCCGGCAGCTGGGTGGATGTCGACGTCGTGCTCGGCGCCGGCGCGGTCGTGGACCGCAACGCCCACCTCGGCCGGGGGACGCGCGTGGGTGCGCGGGCCCGGATCGGTTCGGGTGCCCGCGTGGGGGAGTCGGTCGTGATCGAGCCGCGGGCGCTCGTCGCCGCGGACCAGGTGGTCCGGGACGGCGCCGTCGTCGCGCGACGCGGGCACAGCGCCTACGGGATCGCCGCGTAGCGGGCCCTACAGCAGGCGAACCTCGAGGAACGCGAGCCTGTTGCCGGAGGCGCCGGCCGCGTTGGAGATGGTCAGCCGTCCGTCGGTGACGGTGACCGGAGCGCTCGCGTCGATCCAGGGCTTCGCCGCGCTGGTCGTGCCGCTCGCGACGAGCACGCCCTCGGCGGCCATCCGGATGGTGCCGAACGACGTCGGGTCTCCCGCCACCAGCCGCACGCTGTAGGTGCCGTTGGGCAGGGCGAGCTCCCAGCGCGCGTCAGTGTTCGGGGCGATCTGCATGAACGTGAACGTGTCGTACCGCTGGTCGGGGGAGACGGCCGAGTCGCGGTCGCGGGTCGCTACCGAGGTGTCCGCGTTCCAGCCGTAGGTCAGGCCGGACGCCCGCTGGGCGAGCACGGCGCCCGTGTCGGGCGCGTACCCCGGGGGCACCGGCCGGCCGGCGGGCTGCATGTTCACGGCGTAGTACGGGCGCATCCGGTCGGTCGGGACCAGCTCCTGCGCCTGGGACGTGCTCGACCACCGCAGCTGCGCGACCGCGTTGCCCGTGCCCTCGAAGTACTCGAGCACGATGGGCACCGGGACGCCGGCGGTGAGCGCGACGGTGCCGCTGTCCACCCGGCTGGAGTGCGCGTTCCACTGGTCGATCACGCGGGTCCCGTTGACCCACAGCCGCACGCCGTCGTCGGACGTCGTCGAGAACGTGTACGTCTGCGAGTACCGCGGGATGACGGCGCCGGTCCAGCGGACGGAGAACGTGTCCGCCCCGATGCCGGCGATGGGCGATGCGGTCGCCCAGCTGAAGCCGACGGTCGGGTCGAGCCGGTTCACCGTGGCGCCGGTGAAGTCCTGGTTGTTGAAGTACGTGCCCTGCAGGCCGCGCAGCCCCAGGGTCGCGGTGAGCGTCGTCGCGACGGTCGGGGTGGTCCAGGTGCGGCTTGCCGACGACGAGCCGTCGGACCAGCGGTTGAAGCCGTAGACC
>NZ_JBFULZ010000192.1:0-7685 GCF_054049635.1 Cellulomonas sp. P5_C6
GTCGCCATCTGGGTCGACCAGGAGTACCACCGCGCCGGCGCAGGTGGGACGGGTGCCGCGAAGTGCGGCGGCAACYACGCCGCGAGCCTGCTCCCGCAGCAGGAGGCGTACGAGAAGGGCTTCGAGCAGGTGTGCTTCCTCGACGCGTCGACGAACACGCAGCTCGAGGAGCTGGGCGGCATGAACGTCTTCGTCGTGGGCGCGGACGGCAGCGTCGCGACGCCGCCGATCTCGGGCTCGATCCTCGAGGGCGTCACGCGCTCGTCGATCCTGCGCCTGCTCACCGACGCAGGCCACGAGGTCTCCGAGCGGCCGATCCCGTTGGCGGAGCTCCGCGCGGGCCTGGCCGACGGCTCGGTGCGCGAGGTGTTCGCGTGCGGCACGGCCGCCGTCATGACTCCCATCGGCCGCATGGCCAGCGACGACTTCGACCTCACGGTCGGGGACGGCCAGGCCGGACCGGTCACCACGCGCATCCGCGACGAGCTCACCGACATCCAGTACGGCCGCGCGACGGACCGGCACGGCTGGCTGCACCGCCTGGTCTGATGGAGCTGGGCCCGCTGGTCGACCGGATCGCCGCCGAGAGCCGCTTCTCGGGGGTCGTCCGGGTCGACCGGGCGGGCACCACGGAGCTGAACGTCGCGTACGGGCTGGCCGACCGGCGGCACGGCATCGCGATGACACCGGACTCGCAGGTGGCGATGGCGAGCGGGTCCAAGGGCATGACGGCCCTGGCCGTGCTGAGCCTGGTCGAGGACGGCACGCTCGCGCTCACGACGACCGCGCGCTCGATCCTGGGCGCCGACCTGCCGCTGATCGCCGACGACGTCACGGTCGAGCACCTGCTCGCGCACCGGTCGGGCATCGGCGACTACCTCGACGAGGAGGCCGACACACCGATCAGCGCCTACGTGATGACCGTGCCGGTGCACGAGCTGGCGACCACCGAGTCGTTCCTCGCGGTGCTCGACGGCTTCCCGACGGCGTTCCGGGCGGGGGAGCGGTTCGCGTACTGCAACGGCGGCTTCGTGGTGCTCGCCCTGCTGGCGGAGCGAGCGTCCGGGGTGCCCTTCCACGACCTGGTGCGCGACCGGGTCTGCCGCCCGGCAGGGCTGGTCGACACGGACTTCCTGCGGTCGGACGCCCTGCCGGACCGGGCCGCGCTCGGGTACGTCGAGCTGGACGGGCAGTGGCGGACCAACGTGTTCCACCTGCCCGTGCTCGGCTCCGGCGACGGCGGGATGTACACGACCACGGCCGACGTGCACCGGTTCTGGACCGCGCTGTTCGAGGGCGCGATCGTCGGCCGGGACACGCTGGCGCGGATGGTCGCCCCGCGCAGCGACGTCCCGCAGGAGCGTCGCCGCTACGGGCTCGGGTTCTGGCTGCACGCCACCCGCGACGTCGTGCAGCTGGACGGGTACGACGCGGGCGTGTCGTTCCGCAGCGTCCACGACCCCGCCGAGGGGCTCACCGTGACGGTGGTCGCGACGACGTCCGAGGGCGCGTGGCCGCTGGTCCGCGCGCTGCAGGAGCGTTTCGTCGACTGAGCCGGGTCAGTCCAGGGGCGTCCCGGGGCGCAGGGTCCGTCCGAGCACCCCGACCAGCAGCGACCAGATCGCGATGCCGATGAGCGCGTTCACGATGCCCGCGGAGATCGACGACTCGAGCTTGTCGGTCCAGGTGAGGGGAAGAAGTGCTGCCGTGAGGGTGCCCAGGAACATGATCCAGCCGAAGAACGCCTTGGGCTTCGGCGTGGTGAGCACGAGCAGGTGCAGCAGCCCGCCGGCGGCCACGGCGAAGAGCGCGGCCCCCACCACGTACGCGGCGCCGGTCGAGTCGGTGCCGAAGATGTCCTTGACCGCGAGCTCGATGTTCAGGATCTGGTCGACGATGACGACGCCGACCAGGCCCACGAGCGCGGCCACCAGCGCCGTCGCGACGACACCGGCCCAGTACCGCCCGGCGTCGACCGACGGGCCGGCGGGTGCGCGGGGGGCTGCGGCGGGGACGGGCGGCGGGACGGCCGCCGGCTGCAGTGCGGCGGGGTAGACGACGGTCGGGTCCGGGACGGGCGCGGGGGCCGGGGCCGGCGCGGGAGCCGGTGGGGGCGTCGCGTGCGGGTAGGCGGACTGACGCTCGGGCGGGGGAGTCGGGTCGGACATGCGGCCTCCTCGGACGGAGTGCCGCGTCGACGGCACGGGCCCACGCTAGCGAAACGGACAACTCGGCGCTGTCGTCCGCGCCGTGAGCGTGGTGTCCAAGGGGTGGAACGCGTGACCACGCCGGGTGACGTGTGCCACCATGCAGGTGTGACCCTCTCCTCCCTCATTATCGAGTAGCGCGTCGGCCCACCACGCTGACGCGCAGACCTCCCGTACCCCGGGGGGTCTTTTTGTTGGTCGGAGCACCACCCCCGCCCCGACTACCGTCGACTGCACCGGCACACCCCGCCCGAGAGCAGTACGACGAAGCAGCAGCCAGCACGAGGTCAAGTCGCCCGTCCCAGCACCGAAGAGAGCCCATCGTGTCCGTCCTCGCCAGCACGCCGTTCCAGGTCTACGACACGACCCTGCGCGACGGTGCCCAGCAGGAGGGGATGAACCTCTCCGTCGCCGACAAGCTGGCCATCGCGCCGCTGCTCGACGAGCTCGGTGTCGGCTTCATCGAGGGCGGCTGGCCGGGCGCGGTGCCCAAGGACACCGAGTTCTTCAAGCGGGCGGCCAAGGAGCTGGACTTCCGCAACGCCGAGCTGGCGGCGTTCGGCAGCACGCGCAAGGCCGGCACCCGCGCGGTCGACGACCCGCAGGTGCGGGCGCTGGTCGACTCGGAGGCCCCGGTCGTCGCGCTCGTCGCCAAGCACGACCTGCGGCACGCCGAGCGGGCGCTGCGCACCACGGGCGACGAGAACATCGCGATGATCGCGGACACCGTGGCGTTCCTGGTCCGGGAGGGCCGCCGGGTGGTGGTGGACGCCGAGCACTTCTTCGACGGCTACCGGTTCGACCCTGCCTACTCCCGGGCCGCCGTCCTGGCCGGCTTCGAGGCGGGGGCCGAGGTCGTCGCGCTGTGCGACACCAACGGCGGCATGGTGCCCACCTGGGTGGCGGACATCGTGCACGAGATCCGCGGCGCCGTCGGGCCGGAGGCGATCCTGGGGATCCACGCGCACAACGACTCGGGCTGCGCGGTGGCCAACACGCTCGCCGCCGTCGAGGCCGGGTGCACCCACGTCCAGGGCACGGTCAACGGGTACGGGGAGCGCACGGGGAACGCCGACCTGCTGTCGGTCGTCGCGAACCTGCAGCTGAAGTACGGGCTCCCCGTGCTCAAGGTCGAGGAGGGGCTGCCCGGCGGGCTCAGCGAGCTGACCCGGATCGCGCACGCCATCAGCGAGATCACCAACATCTCCCCGTTCGCGCGCTCGCCGTACGTGGGAGCCAGCGCGTTCGCGCACAAGGCGGGCATCCACGCGTCGGCCATCCGCGTGGACCCGGACCTCTACCAGCACACGGACCCGGCCCTCGTCGGCAACGACATGCGCATGCTGATCTCGGACATGGCCGGCCGCGCGTCGATCGAGCTCAAGGGGCGCGAGCTCGGGTTCGACCTGTCCGGGCGCCCCGAGCTGCTCGGCCGGGTGACCGACCGGGTCAAGGACGCCGAGGCGAACGGGTACACGTACGAGGCGGCGGACGCGTCGTTCGAGCTGCTGCTCCTCGAGGAGATCGACGGGCAGCGTCCGCAGTACTTCCGCGTGGAGTCGTGGCGGACCATCGTCGAGCGCGCCGGCGGGCGCGGGGCACCGGCGACGGCGGAGGCCACGGTCAAGCTCCACGCCGGCGGCGAGCGGATCGTCAGCACGGGCGAGGGCAACGGTCCCGTCAACGCGCTCGACCACGCGCTGCGCCAGGCGCTCCTGCGGGTGTACCCCGAGCTCGAGACGTTCGAGCTCATCGACTTCAAGGTCCGCATCCTGGACTCGATGCACGGCACCGACGCCATCACGCGCGTGCTCATCGAGATGACGGACGGGCAGCGCTCGTGGAGCACGGTCGGCGTCGGGCCCAACCTGCTGGAGGCGTCGTGGGAGGCCCTCACGGACTCCGCCATCTGGGGGCTTCGCAACCGAGGCGTGCAGCCGCGCTGAAGTTCATCCCTGCACACTCGACCCCGGCGGCTTAGCCTCGGACCGACGGCCGCTGCAGCGCGGCCGCGGGTGTGCGGAGGGAGCGGTCGTGTCCGGCAGTGCGCCGCAGCCCGTCGACCCGGCTCCCGGGGACGAGCCGCAGGCGGGGGGCCCGGTCCGGTCGCGCCGCGGCTGGTGGTGGTTGCTCTTCGCCGTGCTCGCCCTGGCGCTCGTCACCGTCCTGGTCGCGCAGCCGTGGGAGCCGGTCGAGACCGAGCCCACGCCGTCGGTGACCGTCACGCCGCCGCCTCCCGAGACCACCGCGCCGACCCTGCCGACGCCGTCCGTGTCGGTCGGGCCGCCCGGGGCGGACGCCGTCTTCGACGCCACCACGGCCGCCGGGCTGTTCGTCACCTCCGAGGACCTGGTCAACGACGTCCCGGCCGCCAAGCCCGGCGTGCAGCCGCTCCTCACCACCGGCACGTGGGGGCTGCCTCCGGGCTCCAGCATCGTGCCCGACCAGTGCGTCACCGCCGTCACGGTCGTCGAGCAGGCGCCCACCTGGTACGACACCCGGATGTGGGGGAACACGGACTTCACGTTCGACCAGGAGATCGTGATGCTGCCGGACCCGGCGGCCGCGCGTGAGGCGTTCCGCGAGCTGGTCACGACGGTCGACGCCTGCCCGAAGTACACCCAGGTGGACAACGGCGTCGACCGCGCCACCTGGACCGCCGACCCGGCCATCGAGGGTCAGGGCGTCTACCCGTCGATCGTGCAGGAGATCACGCACACCGCCGCCGGCGTGAACGCGCCCTCGTACCGGGGCCACATGCTCGTCGGCAACACCATCGTCACGTGGACCGCCGAGTCGCTCGCCACGGGTGACGCGGACGCCGCGCTGGCCACCCTGGGGGACCCGACCACCCTCTCCGCGATGGTTCAGGAGCGGGCGCAGTCGGCCGTGCAGGCGCTGGGCTGACCGCGACCTACGCTGGGCACCGTGCACGGTGAGTACAAGGTCCCCGGCGGCAAGCTCGTCGCGGTCGACCTCGACGTGGTGGACGGGCTGCTGAGCGGCGTCAGCGTGAGCGGCGACTTCTTCCTGGAGCCCGACGAGGCGCTGCCCGTGCTGTCGTCGGCCCTCGAGGGGCTGCCGCGGGACGCACCGGTGAGCCGGCTGACCGAGGCGGTGACGAGCGCTCTCGACGCGCAGCACGAGCCCGTCACGATGGTCGGGTTCGACGCCCACGCCGTGGCCGTCGCGGTGCGTCGGGCGCTCGGCCTGTCGAGCGCGTGGGGCGACCACACGTTCGAGCTGATCCACCCCGGCCCGCTGCCACCCGCCGTGCACGCGGCGCTCGACCAGGTGCTCACCGAGGAGCTCGCGGCCGGCCGGCGAGGGCCCACCCTGCGGTTCTGGGAGTGGGTCGAGCCGGCGGTGATCATCGGGTCGTTCCAGTCGCTGCGCAACGAGGTCGACCTCGAGGCCGCCGAGCGCTACGGCATCACGGTGGTGCGGCGGATCTCCGGCGGCGGCGCGATGTTCATGGAGGCGGGCAACTGCATCACGTTCTCGCTGGTGGTGCCCGCGTCGCTGGTCGACGCCATGACGTTCGAGGAGTCCTACGCGTACCTCAACCAGTGGGTGCTGGGCGCGCTCGCGGACGTCGGGGTGCAGGCCTTCACCAGCGGGCTCAACGACATCGCGTCACCGGCGGGCAAGCTGGCGGGCTCGGCGCAGAAGCGGATGGTCGGCGGCGCGGTGCTGCACCACGTGACCATGTCCTACGACATCGACGCGGACAAGATGCTCGAGGTGCTCCGGATCGGCCGCGAGAAGCTCTCGGACAAGGGGACGACGAGCGCGAACAAGCGCGTCGACCCCGTCCGGTCCCAGACCCAGCTGCCGCGCGAGGCCGTCATCGCCGCGTTCGCCGCGCACTTCCGCGCCCGCTACCCGACCGTCGACGGCGTGCTGCGGCCCGAGGAGCTGGAGCGGGCGGGCGAGCTGATGCGGACCAAGTTCTCGGACCCGGGGTGGACCGCGCGCGTCCCGTGACTCAGGCGCCGTGCAGCAGCACGAACGCCACGGCGGCGATGCCCATCACGATCAGCGAGAGCGCGCAGACGGTCACCAGGCGGCCGCCGGGAGGGACCGAGCGGCCCACCAGATGGCGCCGGTGCGACGAGATGGTGAGTGCGGCCGCCGCGACGAGTCCGACGCCGGCGAGGCTCCACGCCGAGAGGCCGACGAACTCCTGGAGCAGGTGAGCCGCCGCGATCCCGCCGCCGAACAGCCCGAGCGCGGTGCGCCGCCACGCGAGGTGGGTGCGCTCGACCGCGAGCGTCGTCGGCGCCGCGTCGGTCACGCGAGCGCCAGCCCCACGAGGACGAGGCCGCCGGCGACGCACACGCCGACGACGAGGAGGCCGAACGCCGAGGGTGCCGGCAGCGGGGTGCTGGTCCGCACCGAGCGCTCGGCGCGGGCCCAGCCGAGCCAGGCGAGCACCGGTGCGACCGCGCCGAGGGCGACGAGCACCATCGCCGCGGCGAACCGCAGGTCGGTCTGCACGGGCAGGTTCAGGGCCTCGAGCGCCACGCCGCCGGCGAGCAGCGCCAACGAGGTACGGATCCAGGCGAGGAACGTCCGCTCGTTGGCCAGCGAGAACCGGGCGTCCGGATCGGTCCCGGCCCGGTACACCCACCGGGGGAACCGGCCGTCCTGCTCGTCATCCATGCGCCCATCTTGTATCAGCCCGACTCCGGCGTGCTCCTGACGCTCGACGAAGGAGAGACATGGACCCCGATCTTGACCGCCAGCTGCGCCGCCTGACCGTGCTGCGCGCCCGCGAGCTCGCCGCGCACCCGCGCGCCTCCGTCCGGACCGCCCAGGTGGTGCTGCTGCGCGGCGGTCACGTCGGGCGGGCGCCGAAGACCGCGCTGCCGACGCGCACGAGCGTCGCGCCCTCCGCGATCGCGAGCTCCAGGTCGCCGCTCATGCCCATGGACAGCTCCGTCGCCGTCTGAGTCCCCGAGGCGACGATCCGGTCCCGCAGACCGCGCAGCAACGCGTACCCGGCGCGCACGACGCCGTCGTCGTCGGAACGCGCGCCCACCGTCATCAGGCCCGCCACCCGCAGGCCCGGCAGCGCGGCGACCGCTCCGGCCAGGTCGACGGCCTGCGACGGGCTCACGCCGTGCTTGCTCGCCTCGCCCGACACGTTGACCTGCAGGTACACGTCCATCACATCCGTCGCGCGCGCCGACAGCCGCTCCGCCAGCTCCAGCGAGGCCACCGACTCGACGCACGAGGCCCAGCGCAGCGCGGCGTTGACCTTGTTCGACTGGAGCGGGCCGATCAGGTGCAGGTCGGCCAGCCCGGCGAGCTCCGGTCCCTTGGCGACGAGCTCCTGCACCCGGTTCTCGCCGACCAGCACGGGCAGCAGCGCGGGGTCGGTGGCGCGGGCCTCGCGATCGGCCTCCAGCGCGGCGCGGACGAGGTCGGCCGGCTGCGTCTTGGTGGCCAGCAGGAGGCGGACCTCGCGCGGGT